>NZ_JBEXLP010000031.1:0-83404 GCF_040610035.1 Streptomyces sp. NPDC004542 | reverse complement strand
CTGACCCTTCCCGTCGTCGCCCGGAGGGCGGCCGCGCGGCGTCAGGTGCGTGCTCTGGGGGTCCCCCCGGCCGAAGGCTGGGGGAGTTCCGGGCATGCACCCACGTACGGGATGCACCTGGGTGTGTGCCCGGTGCGGCGAGTGGGGGCACCCCCTCTGGGGGAGCGTACGTGGCGTCGCGCGGCAGACGGTAACTGTCAGACAGGCCCTAGTGGCCCTGCTCGTCGCGGCGGCGCTGCCAGCGCTGCTCGATCCTGTCCATCATGGAGCGCTTCGGACGGCCCTGACGGCGGGCGTGCGGGGCGCCGGCGGGCTGCTCGCCCGGCTTGGGTGCCTTGCGCCAGCCGGTGACGGCGAGCACCGCGCAGCCGAGCATGACGAGGAAGCCCACCACGCTGATCCAGATCTGCTGCGCGACCATTCCGGCCATGAGGAGAGCGATACCGACGAGGAAGCCTGCGACCGCCTGGTAGACCCGCCGCCGGGTGTACGTACGCAGCCCGCTTCCCTCGAGCGCCGACGCGAACTTGGGATCTTCGGCGTACAGCGCTCGCTCCATCTGCTCGAGCATGCGCTGCTCGTGCTCCGAGAGCGGCACGGAGTCCTCCTCATCGTGCAGTCGCCGGGGCGACCCGGGGGGTCCCTTCAGGATAGGCAGGGAATCGCCCCCGTGAAACCCGCCCCTCTGCGCCAATTGGCCAACCGGAATCCGCCGCGGCGGACCCGGCTCGCTGAGGCTTCCATTCCCCGGCGGCCGGCCCGTCATGCCGAGCGGTCTCCCTCGATCATACGGCGCAAACCCCTCGATCGGGTGGCCTGTGGCGTACTCCATGCGCCGCCGACGCCCTGATCAGCGGCATGCCCCTGGTGGCACACCGGACGGCTCACGCCTCCGGCGACACCGTCGTCTCGCCCAGCACGTGGAGCTGGGTGGCCACGGAGTGGAAGGCGGGGAGTTCGGCGGCCGCCGCCTCCAGCTTCAGCAGGGCGTCGAGGGCGCCGGGCTCGGTGTCCACCAGGACGCCCGGCACCAGGTCGGAGAAGACCCGTACGCCGTGCACGGCGCCGACCCCGAGGCCCGCGCCCTCCACCAGGGCGGTGAGCTGTTCGGCCGTGAAACGGCGCGGCACCGGGTCGCCGGAGCCCCAGCGGCCCTCGGGGCTCTCCAGCGCCTGCTTGGCCTCCTTGAAGTGGCCCGCGAGGGCGCGGGCGAGCACCGCGCCGCCGAGCCCGGCGGCGAGCAGGCTGAGCACGCCTTCGGGGCGCAGGGCGGCCACCGCGTTGCGGACGCCCTCGGCGGGGTCGTCGACGTACTCCAGGACGCCGTGGCACAGCACCACGTCGTAACCGCCGCGCTCGACCACGTCGAACAGGCCGTGGGCGTCGCCCTGCACCCCTCGCACCCGGTCGGCGACGCCGGCCTCGGCGGCCCGGCGCTCCAGCGCGAACAGCGCGTTCGGGCTGGGGTCGACGACGGTGACGCGGTGGCCGAGGCGGGCGACGGGCACCGCGAACTTGCCGCTGCCGCCGCCCGTGTCGAGGACGTCCAGCGAGTCCCGGCCCGTGGCCTTGACCCGGCGGTCGAGGGCGTCCTGGAGGACCTCCCAGACCACGGCGGTACGGAGAGAGGCGCGGGGGCGCGTCGGGTCCGACACGGCAGTTGACTCCTCGGGGACACAAGGCTCGGCGAAGGCTTCGGGTGCCTTCCACCCTATTGCCTCCCGTACCGTTCCAGGTCACCGCGTCAGCCGGCGTCCGGCATGTCCCGCGGACCGGCCGGGCGCTCCGGCTCCGCGGTGTCGTGGCGGGGCTGCGGCAGGACCGGCTGAAGCACCAGCATCCGCTCGACGATGCGGATGAACATCGCCACGTCCCGTATCAGGTCGTCGGCGTCGCGGCTGCCCGCGGCGCCCTCGATGCCGGCCTCGGCGCGGGCGCGGCGGGCCGCGCCGGAGGCGAACAGGGCGCTCCACTCGGTGAGTTCGGGCGCTATCTCGGGGAGCACTTCCCAGGCGCTCCGGATGCGGGCGCGCCGCCTGGGCGAGGGCTCGGGACGGCCGCGTGCGGCGAGCACGGCGGCGGCGGTGCGCAGGGCGGCGAGGTGGGCCGTCGCGTAGCGCTCGTTGGGGGTATGCAGCACGGCGGCCTCGTCGAGTCCGGCGCGGGCCTGGGCGAGCAGGTCGAGGGCGGCGGGCGGGGCCGTGGACCGGCGCAGCACGGGGTGCACGTCGCTCGCCGGTCCGGTCAGTGAGGGGGCAGGGCCGGTGGCGCGGCGCCGGCGGGCGGCGGCTGCGGACGGGTTGGCCATGACGAACCTCCTGTCGTCTGGGTGCGGCACACCCTGCTACGAGGTGCCGTATGTGCCCATCGTGAGGTATGGCACTGACAATCCGTTCTGACCTGCTCTTTTGCCTCGATCGAAGGTTCGGGTTATTTTTGCACTGACCAGTCAGTTCAAAAACGCTCAGGGGGGTGGGCGGGAGCCATGGACCCGTCGCAGGACAGCCCGACCGAGGACAGCCCGACCGGGAACAGCGCCCACGGCCTCGCCGTCAAGGCCCGCGACTTCGGGCTGCGCGGGCCCCGCGGCTGGGTCTTCCGAGGCGTCCGGCTGGACGCCGGGCCCGGTTCGCTGATCGCGGTCGAGGGGCCTTCCGGTTCCGGCCGTACGTGTCTGCTGCTCGCCCTCACGGGACGTATGAAACCCACCGAGGGAGTGGCCACCGTCGGCGGGTTCGCACTCCCCCGGCGGATGTCCGCCGTGCGCCGGGTCAGCGCCGTGGCCAACGTCGCCGGGGTCTCCGACCTCGACCCGGCCCTCACGGTCGGGGAGCACCTGCGCGAACGGGCGCTGCTCCAGCGGCGCTTCGGGGGATCCCTGCGCGGGCTGCTGCGGCCCCGGGCGGAACGGGCCGACGAGGCCCAGCGGACCGGGAGCGCGCCGGCCGCCGCCGGGCTCGACCTGGACGCCCTCCCCAAGGGCGCCCGGACGGCCGTACGGGACCTGGAGCGGCTGGAGGCGCTGCGGCTGTCCGTGGCCCTGGCTCTCGTCGGCGGCCCCCGGCTGCTCGCCGTGGACGACACCGACCTGAAGCTCTCCGCCGCGGAGCGGGCCGAGGCGCACGCGCTGCTGGCCTCCGTCGCGGCGGCCGGGACCACGGTCGTGGCGGTGTACGCCGAGGCCCCCGAGGGCGCGGTGACCGTCTCCACCCGGCCCGTGGAGGCCACCGGGGCCCCGGACGACGAAGCGCCCGCTCACGAAACCACCGACGACGGGGCCACCGACGACGAAGCGAAGGAGGCGGCCGATGCGCTCGCCGAAACTGGCCGCGCTTGAGCTCAGGCGCTTCGGCCGGGGCAAGCTCCCCCGCGCCGCCCTGGTCGCGCTCCTCGTGCTGCCCCTGCTGTACGGCGCCCTGTACCTGTGGTCCTTCTGGGACCCGTACGGCCGCCTCGACCGCATCCCGGTGGCCCTGGTGAACGACGACGAGGGGGCGACCGCCAACGGCAGGAAGCTCGCGGCGGGCGACGACATCGTCGACGGGCTGCGCGACAGCCGGACCTTCCAGTGGCACGAGGTGAGCGCCGCCGAGGCCCGCAGGGGCGTCGAGGACGGCACCTACTACCTGTCGCTGACCATGCCGGCCGACTTCAGCCGGCGCATCGCCTCCAGCGCGGGCGACTCCCCCGAGACCGGCGCGCTGCGGGTGCGGACGAACGACGCGAACAACTACATCGTCGGGCAGATATCCCGGACGGTGTTCAGCGAGGTGCGCACGGCCGCGTCCACCAAGGCCTCCCGGCAGTTCCTGGACCGGATCTTCATCTCCTTCTCCGACATCCACGGCCGGACCGAGAAGGCCGCCAAGGGCGCCGACAAGCTCGAGGGTGGCATCGGCAAGGCGGAGAAGGGCTCCAAGGACCTCGCCGACGGGCTGAAGGACGCCAAGAGCGGCAGCGGCAAGCTGGCCAAGGGGCTGAAGAAACTCGACAAGGGGGCGGGCGACCTCCAGGACGGCTCGCGGCAGGTCGCCGACGGCACCCAGGCCCTGGCCGACAAGGTCAACGGGATCTACGCGAAGGCCGGCCCCTTCGTGAAGGCCAACGAGAAGACCATCGGGGACACCGCCCGGCTCGTCGCCGACTCGGCGAAGACGGTCCGCGACAACCTCGGCGTCCTGGTGAAGGCGGCACCGGCCGCCGCCAAGGCCGCCCACGCGGCCTCCACCACGCTGGACGAGGTCTACAAGACGCACTGCGAGACGGCGGTGCCGCCCGACGACACCTGCCCCGACCTGAAGAAGGCGAAGACGGCGGCCTCGGACGTGGCCGCGGTCGCCGACGACCTCGACACGCTGATCACCGACCAGGACGGCGACCTGAAGACGCTGCGCACGAACCTCGGCACGCTCCGGAAGCAGGCCCAGGCGCTCGCCGACCGCGCCCCGCACCTCTCCGAGGACCTCGACGACGCCGTGTCCCGCGTCAACAAGCTGAACGAGGGCGCCGGGAAGGTCGCCGCGGGCGCCAAGAAGCTGCACACCGGGCTCGGCACCGCGAAGACCGGCGCGACCGAGCTGGACAAGGGCGTCGGCACGGCCGAGTCGGGCGCCGAGACCCTCAGCGGCGGCATGTACAAGCTCGTCGACGGCTCCGGGAAGCTCGCCGGCGGCCTGCACGACGGGGCGAAGCAGATCCCCGACTACGACAAGCAGGACCGCGACCGGCGCACCGGGGTCATGGCCGACCCGGTCCAGCTCGCCTCCAGTGACCTGCACCGCGCGCCGAACTACGGCACCGGGTTCGCCCCGTACTTCATCCCGCTGTCCCTGTGGGTGGGCGCGATGGTGGCGTACATGCTGATCCCGCCGCTCAACCGGCGGGCCCTCGCGACCGGCTCGTCCGCCTGGCGGATCGCGCTGGCGGGGTGGCTGCCGGTGGCCCTGGTCGGAGTGCTGCAGACGGCCGCCCTGTTGTCCGTCCTGCACTGGGCGGTCGGCCTGGAGATGACCCGCGCGGCCGGGACGGTGGGCTTCCTGTTCCTGGTGGCGGCGTGCTTCGCCGCGATCGTGCAGTGGCTGAACGCGCGCTTCGGCGCGGCGGGCCGGATCCTGGTGCTCGCCCTGCTGATGCTCCAGCTGACCTCCGCGGGCGGCACCTACCCGGTGCAGACCAGTCCCGGCTTCTTCAACGCGATCCACCCCTTCCTGCCGATGAGCTACGTCGTCGCGGCCCTGCGCAGGCTCATCACGGGCGGTGGCCTCGGCCCGGTCTGGCAGGCCTGCGGCGTGCTGGCGGCGTTCACCGCGGCCGCCCTCGCGCTCACCGCCCTGTCGGCCCGCCGCCGCCAGGTGTGGACACTGGACCGGCTGCATCCCGAGCTGAGCCTGTGACCTCGCCTTTCGTCCGCCCTTCAGGCCCCCTTCGGAGGCAGTTCCTGTGAGAATCGACGCCATGGAAAGCAGCAGCGCCACGTCGGGTGGCAGCACGCGCCGCGAGGCCACCCGGCAGAAGCTCTACGAGGCGGCCGTCACACTCATCGCCGAACAGGGCTTCTCCGCCACCACGGTGGACGAGATCGCCGAGCGGGCCGGGGTCGCGAAGGGCACGGTCTACTACAACTTCGCGAGCAAGTCGGTCCTCTTCGAGGAACTGCTGCGGCACGGCGTCGGCCTCCTCACCGCGTCCCTGCGCGAGGCCGCCGAGCGGACGGCGCACGAGGGCGGCAGCCGGGTCGACGCCCTGGACGCGATGGTCCGGGCCGGGCTGGTCTTCATCGACCGCTACCCGGCCTTCACCCAGCTGTACGTGGCCGAGCTGTGGCGCACCAACCGCGCCTGGCAGTCCACGCTGATGGTGGTCCGCCGGGAGGCCGTCGCGGTCGTGGAGGGCGTACTGCGCGAGGGTGTGGCGAACGGCGAGTTCAGCGAGGAGATCGACGTGCAGCTGACCGCGGCCGCCCTCGTCGGCATGGTGCTGGTGGCCGCGCTGGACTGGAAGTCGTTCCAGCCGGAGCGGTCGCTGGACGACGTCCACGCGGCGCTGTCCCGGCTGCTCCAGGGGCGGGTCAGCGGGAGGGGCTGAGCCGGGCCCGGCCGCCGCACGCGGACACGGAAGAGCGCCGGTCCGGTGTGGCCGCGTCCCCCGCGGGCCACCTCGAACCGGCGCTCTCCTCCCGCTCCCCCGTACGTTCCCCCGTACGTCCCCCGTCGGATCCCCGTTCGGTCGTCTCCGGGTACCCCCGTGCCTCGCTTCCGCCGACGGATCGGCGGAAGGAGCGGATCGAGGACCGCTCCGTTCCGGCGCCCCGTGTCGCCGGTGCGGGGCGGTCCCCTTCTCCGTGTCTCCACTCTCTCGTTCGCGCAGGTGGCAGCCCATCCGTGCGCGTACTCATCTCCCGCACTAGGTACGGATACTCAGCCCTGCGCGCTCATCCCCGGCCCGTGACCGGGACGGCCGGTGGCGGTCGATAAAGTCGCGGGCATGGCACGGATTGCGGTGATCGGCGCCGGGATGGGCGCGATGGCGGCCGCCGCCCGGCTGGCCGTCGCGGGCCACCGGGTGGCGGTGTACGAGCGTACGGAGACGTACGGCGGTGCGGTGCGCCGGTTCGAGCGGGACGGGTTCCGCTTCGACACCGGTCCCGGACTGCTGCCCCTGCCCGCGGTGTACCGGGACCTGTTCGTCAAGACCGGCAAGGAGCCGCTGGAGGACCGCGTCGAGCTGGTGCAGGTCGACCCGTCGTCCCGGCACGTGTTCGCGGACGGCACCGAGGTGTCGCTGCCGAACGCCTCGCGCGCGGGTGTCGTCGCCGCCCTGGACGAAGCCCTGGGCGCGGGCGCGGGCGAGCGCTGGGGTGACTTCCTGGTGCGGGCCCGCGAGGCCTGGGACCGCACCCGGCGTCCGCTCCTGGAGGAGCCCCTGTGGCCGAACTGGCACGTGCTGGCCGAGCGGGAGCCCTATCCCGCCGTCCCGCACCGGCGGCTGCTGCGCACCCGCCACGCCACCACGCTCGCCGAGGTCGGGGAGTGGGAGCTGCGCGATGCGCGTCTCGCGGCGCTCCTGGACAGCCACGCGCTCGCCCACGGCCTCGATCCCCGGTCCGCGCCGGCGAGCGCGGCGGTGCTGCCCTACCTGGAGCACGCCTTCGGCACCTGGTACGTGCGCGGCGGCCTGCGGGAGCTGGCGCGCGCGGTGTACGAGCGGTGTGTGGCCCGCCGGGTGGAGTTCACCTTCGGCGCGGGGGTCACCGGCATCCTGGAGAAGGACGGCCGGGCGGCGGGGGTGGAGCTGGCGGACGGCACGGTGGCCGGGGCCGACCACGTGGTGGCGGGCGTGGACCCGGTGCGGCTGCGGGGCCTGACGGGGCATCCGCTCGACGTGGACGGGGACGTGCGCGCCAAGACCGCGGCGCCCGGTCCGGGCCGGTTCACCGTGCTGCTGGCCCTGCGCGGCGAGCGGGAGCCCGGTGCCGCGCACCGCACCGTCGTGCACGCGCCCGACCCCGGGGCGGAGCGGGACTTCCTCGCCTCCCGTGGCGACGGCGAGCCGGTGCGCCCCACGGTGACCGTGCTGCGGCCCGACGACCCCGCCCTGCGTCCGGAGGGCGGGTACGAGTCCGCGGTCGTCCAGGCGGTGGTGCCGGCGCGGGCGGACTGGGAGCGGGAGAGCGTGGTCCGGCGCTTCGCCGGCCTCGTCCTGGACGCCGCCGGGGCCGCTGTTCCCGGCCTGCGCGAGCGGCTGGTCTGGCACGAGGTGCGGACGCCCGGTCACACCGGGGCCGAGACGGGTACCGGGGCGGTCCCCGCTCCCGCGCTCGCCGCCGCGGACGGCCGCTTCCTGCATCCGGCGAACACCACACGCCTGCCGGGCCTGTACCGGGTGGGCGGCTGGTCACATCCCGGGGGCGGGCTCCCCCACGCCGGCATGTCCGGCGCGCTGGTGGCGGGGCTGATCGTGGAGGGGCCGGACTTCCGCGGCTCCCGGTGAGACCCGCTGCGGGGCCTCAGAAGCGGTACTGCTCGTCGGACCCCTGCCCCTGCTGCTGGCCGCCGCTCTGGTAGGGGTAGGGCTGCTCGTCGGGGAGGGCACCGCCGTAGGAGTCGTCGGTGCGCTGCTGCGGGACCCAGAGGCCGTCGGCGGGGGTCTGGCCGTAGCCGCCGGTGCCGTACTGGTCCTGGCCGTAACCCTGCTGGCCGTAGTGCTGGCCGCCGTACGACTGGTCGTAGCCGGTGCCGCCGTAGGAGTCGGAGTAGCCGCTGTACTGCTGCTGGCCGCCGGCGTCGTAGCCGTACTGCTGCTGGCCGTAGCCGGAGTAGTCGTAGGCGTACGACTGGTCGGTGCCCTGGGCGGCTGTGGCATAGGTGTCCTGCTGCCGGCCGGCGGACGCGTGGGCGGGGTCCGCAAAGGAGTCGCCGTATATGCCGTACGAGCCGGTGTCGTCGGGCATCGGCTGCGGCTCGTAGAGGGCGGTGGTCTCCGCGGCCGTGGGCCCGGTGGAGCGGGCGGCGGGGGTGAAGACGTCGTCGCGGTCGTAGTCGTCGCCGTAGCCGGCGCCGTCGTCGTAGCCGGCCGGCCGCACGTCCTGGAGGTCGGAGACCTCGAGGGCCGGGTCCCGGCGCGCGGGTTCACCGCGGCGGCGCTTGCTCTTGCCGGTGGCGCCGGGGGCCGGGCGGCTGACCGCCCAGCCGGCGGAGAAGCCGCGGCGGAAGGACAGCGTGACGTAGGTCTGGCCGACCGCGAAGGCGGCCGCGCCCAGGCCGATCACCGGCACGGACGGGATCAGCACCCCGACCACGACGCCGAGGAACCCGGCGAAGGCGAGCAGCCGCCAGCGCAGCCGCGCCTTGTACTGCAGCAGCACCTCGCCGAGCAACCACAGCGCGACGATGCCGAACGCGATGTAGAGGACCGTCCAGCCCATGTACGCCCCTCTCCCAGTGACCGCTACGCAGTGTGTCGTATCGCGGTGCGGCCGGTCTAGGCCTGCGGGGGATGGTGCAGGCCCAGGTTCTCGTAGATCTCCAGCGTCGCCGTGGAGCTGTTGAGCGTGATGAAGTGCAGTCCGGGCACTCCCTCGGACAGCAACCGCGCACAGAACTCCGTGGCGAATTCGATACCGATGGAGCGTACCGCCGCCGGATCGTCCTTCGCTGTGAGGATCCGCTCTTTCAGGGCGGACGGGAAGGCGGCGTTGCTGAGCTTCGGCAACCGTTGCAGCATCTTCACGCTGGTCACCGGCAGCACCTCGGGGATGACCGGGGTCTCGCAGCCCGCGGCGGCCACCCGGTCGCGCAGGCGCAGGTAGGACTCCGGCTGGAAGAACATCTGGGTGATGGCGTAGTCGGCGCCGGCTCGGCACTTGTCGACGAAGTGCGCGACGTCGGTGTCCCATGCGGCGGAACGCGGATGCATCTCCGGGAAGGCGGCGACGCCCACGCAGAAGTCGCCCGACTCCTTGATGAGCCGGACCAGCTCGGCCGCGTAGGTCAGGCCCTGGGGATGCGGCACCCACTCGCCCATCGGGTCGCCGGGCGGGTCGCCGCGCACGGCCAGCATGTTGCGGATCCCGGCGTCAGCGTACTGGCCGATGATGTTGCGCAGTTCGGCGATGGAGTGGTTGACCGCGGTGAGGTGGGCGACCGGCGTCAGCGTGGTGTCGACGACGATCTGCTGGGTCTCCTTGACGGTGGTGGCGCGCGTGGAACCGCCGGCGCCGTACGTCACCGACACGAAGTCGGGTGCCACCGCCTCGACCCGGCGCAGCGCGTTCCAGAGGTTCCGCTCGCCCTGGGGGGTCTTGGGCGCGTAGAACTCGAAGGAATACGTCTTCTTGCCGGTGCCGAGGATGTCACGCACCGTACGCGCGCGATCGGTCCTGGTGGATGCGGTTCCGAGGGCCATACCGGCAGGTTAGCCAGGCGAGGCCGCTCCCCCAACCGGAGTTCGGTATTTTGACCGAATTGTCGGCCCGGTGTCCACCCCTTGGACATCCGTGGACGCCGACGGGTACGGCGTCACGCCTCCCGCAGCCGCTTGGCGAACTCCGCCGCCGCCGCTCCCGGGTCCGAGGCCTGGGTGATCGCCCGCACGACGACCACCCTGCGGGCCCCCGCGTCCAGCACCTCGTCGAGATTGCCCAGGTCGATACCGCCGATCGCGAACCAGGGGCGGGCGGTGCCCAGCGCGGCGGTGTGCCGGACCAGGTCGAGCCCGGGCGCGTGACGGCCGGGCTTGGTCGGGGTGGGCCAGCACGGGCCCGTGCAGAAGTAGTCGACGCCCTCCTGGACGGCGGCGGCCTCCGCCTCCGCCTCGGCGTGCGTGGAACGGCCTATGAGGACGTCCGCGCCGAGGATCGCGCGGGCCGTGGGGACCGGGAGGTCGCCCTGGCCGAGGTGGAGCACGTCCGCGGCGGCGGCGTGGGCGACGTCCGCGCGGTCGTTGACCGCGAGCAGCCTGCCGTGCCGGGCGCAGGCGTCGGCGAGGACGGCGAGGTGCTCCAGCTCCTCGGCCGCCTCCATGCCCTTGTCCCGCAGCTGCACGATGTCCACCCCGCCGGCCAGCACCGCGTCGAGGAACTCGGCCAGGTCGCCCTGCCGCCTGCGGGCGTCCGTGCACAGGTAGAGCCGGGCGCCGGCGAGGCGGTCGCGGGCGGTGGCGGTGTCGGACATGCGTGGGTCCCCCCGTTGTGGTGCGCGGTCGGCGGCGTACGGGCCGTGGCCGGGGACCCCGGGGCCGCGGCCCGTACGCCGGACGGTGTTCGGTTCGGACGGTCAGGGTCAGACGGCGAGCGCCTGGGCGCGGCGCTTCACCTCCGTGCCGCGATTCTCGCTCAGGGCCTGCGCGGGGGTGCCGGGGAGGCTCGGGTCCGGGGTGAAGAGCCACTCCAGCATCTCTTCGTCACTGAAGCCGTCGTCCCTGAGGAGCGTCAAGGTCCCGGACAGGCCCTTGACGACCTTGTCCCCGTCGATGAAGGCGGCGGGGACGTGCAGCGCCCGGTTCTCACCACGGCGTACGGCGATGAGCTGGCCCTCCTTGACCAGCTGCCGCACACGTGTCACCTCGACGCCGAGCTTCTCGGCGATCTCGGGCAGGTTCAGCCAGGCGGGGACGAGCGCATCGATCTTCGCGTCAATCTCGGTCACGGAAACTAGCCTGCCATCTGCCACTGACACTCGGAAGTCAGGCCGGTCCACACGGGGCGACGCGCCAGGCCGGGGCCCTGTGCCGGGGCGTGCTACGCCGTGGCGTTCTTCAGGGGCCGCGCCGGGTCGGACAGCGCCTGCGGACGCATCGGCGTGCCCGCCTCGATCAGCCGCCGCCCCTGGGCCAGGTCCCTCGGGCGCCCCACGGCGAGCAGGGCCACCAGCCGGTCCCCCCTCAGCCAGCAGACCGTCCACGCGGGGCCCGCCGGATCGCCGCGCCACAGGGTGCGGTCGGCCACGCCGTGGTGACCGGCGTACTGCACGAAACGGCCGAACTGCTCGGACCAGAAGTACGGCACGGGGTCGTAGACCGCGGGGGTCTCGCCCATGATGTTCGCGGCGACCGTGCGCGGGCCCTGGAGGGCGTTGTCCCAGTGGTGGACGAGCAGCCGCTGCCCGTACCGGCGGGACGGGAAGGAGGCGCAGTCGCCGACCGCGTACACGTCCGGCGCGGAGGTCCGCAGGTGCTCGTCGGCCACCACCTCGCCGTGCGCGCCGAGTTCGATGCCGGAGCCAGCCAGCCACGCCGTGGCGGGGCGGGCGCCGATGCCGACGACGACGGCGCCCGCGGGCACCCGCGAGCCGTCGTCGAGCACCACCGCGCCCGGCTCGACGCGTTCCACGCGCGCGTGCGTGCGCAACTCGGCGCCGCTGTCGGCGTACCAGGACGCCATCGGCGCGGCCACCTCGGCCGGGAGCGCGCCGGCGAGAGGGCGGTCCGCCGCCTCCACGACCGTCACCGCGCAGCCCGCCTCACGGGCCGCCGTCGCGAACTCGGCGCCGATCCAGCCCGCGCCGACGACCACGACGTCGTGCTGCCGGGCGAGTACCGGCCGCAGCCGTTCGGCGTCGTCGAGGGTGCGCAGCAGGTGCACGCCGGGCACGCCCTCCGTGCCGGGCAGCCGGACCGGTTCGGCGCCGGTGGCCAGGACCAGGACGTCGTACGGCTCGGGCCCGGCCTCGGTGTCGACCTCGTGGTCGCCCGGGCGCACGCCCAGCGCCTCACGGCCGAGCCGCAGTTCGATGCCGAGCGCCTCGAAGTCGACGTCGAAGGCGGAGCCTTCGGCCTTGCCGAGCAGCACGGCCTTGGAGAGCGGGGGCCGGTCGTACGGCTGGTGGGGTTCGGCGCCGAGCAGCGTCACGGTGCCCCGGAAGCCCTGTTCGCGCAGCGCGACCGCGGTCTGCACCCCGGCCATGCCCGCGCCGACGACGACCACGCGCCGCGCCTGTGACGTGGCCTGTTCCCGTGTCTGCTCGCTCACTGGATCACCATAGTCGGACCACCATAGTCAACTGACTGGCCGTCAGTCAGGGGGTGTGCTCCGTGACCTGCTCCACCACGCTCGTACCCGCTCCCGGCTGTGACTCCCACTCCCAGGTCTCCTCCAGCCGCACCCGGCCGTCGGGCAGCTCGACGACGGCCGACGCGCAGTGTCCGCAGGAGGTGGTGCCGTCCCGCTTCAGCTGCACGTACCGGAAGTCCAGCCGGTCCCCTTCCCTGGTGCCCACCAGGGAGCCGCGTACGACATCGCCACCCGCGTACTCGGCCCAGATCTCGCCGTCCTTCTCGTGGTACGCGAACCGGGTGCGCGTCCCCACCTGTCCCGGAGCCTGGTCCGCGACGGGAGCGAGGATCAGGCCGTCGAGCGAGCGGGCCATCGGCGGAGGCCTCCTTACGGGTCGGGTGCCCTGCGGGCTAGGGTGGCCACCGTACAAGCACTCGCGGGAGCCCGGACGCACCGGGCTGAGAGGGAGGCTGGCGGCCTCCGACCGTACGAACCTGATCCGGGTCATGCCGGCGAAGGGAGGGGCTGGACGCCCATGTCGTCACGTACGTCCGACGTCCTCGTCATAGGGGGCGGGATCATCGGTCTGGTCACGGCCTGGCGGGCCGCGCAGCGCGGGCTCACCACGGCCGTGGCGGACCCGGACCCGGGCGGCGGGGCCGCCCGGGTCGCGGCCGGGATGCTGGCCGCCGTCACGGAGCTGCACCACGGCGAGCAGATCCTGCTCGGCCTGAACCTGGCGTCGGCCCGCCGCTATCCGGAGTTCGCGGCCGAGCTGACCGACCTCACCGGCCTGGACCTCGGCTACCGCCCGTGCGGCACGCTCGCCGTCGCCCTGGACGCCGACGACCGCGCCCACCTGCGCGAACTGCACGCGTTGCAGCAGCGGTCGGGCCTGGAGTCCGAGTGGCTTTCGGGGCGGGAGTGCCGGCGCCTGGAGCCGTTGCTGGCGCCGGGGGTGCGCGGGGGGCTGCGGGTGGACGGCGACCACCAGATCGATCCGCGCCGGCTGGCGGCCGCGCTGCTCGCCGCGTGCGAGCGCGCCGGGGTGGTCTTCCACCGGGTGCGGGCCGAGCGCTTCGACGTCGCGGGGGACCGGGCGGCCGGGGTGACCGCCTCGGACGGCGGTGCGCTGCGCGCGGGCCAGGTGGTGCTGGCCGCCGGGAGCCTGAGCGGGCGGCTCGCGGGCCTGCCCGAGGACCTGCTGCCGCCGGTGCGGCCGGTGAAGGGGCAGGTGGTGCGGCTGGCCGTGCCCGGGCGGTACGCGCCGTTCCTCAACCGGACCGTACGGGCCGTGGTGCGCGGCAGCCACGTCTACCTGGTGCCCCGGGAGAACGGCGAGCTGGTCGTCGGGGCCACCAGCGAGGAACTGGGCTGGGACACGACGGTGACCGCCGGCGGGGTGTACCAGCTGCTGCGCGACGCGCACGAACTGGTGCCCGGCATCACCGAGCTGCCGCTCACCGAGACCCGGGCCGGGCTGCGCCCCGGTTCACCCGACAACGCGCCGCTGCTCGGCCCGACCGGCCTGGACGGGCTGCTGCTGGCCACCGGGCACTACCGCAACGGCGTGCTGCTCACGCCGGTCACCGGGGACGCCCTGGCGCACGCCCTGACCACGGGTGAACTGCCCGAAGAGGCCCGGCCGTTCACCCCCAAGCGCTTCAGCACGGCACTCACGGAGCAGCCCGCATGAACATCTCCGTCAACGGAGAGCGCCGGGAGGTCGCCCCGGGCACCGCTCTCGACACCCTCGTACGGTCCCTCACCGCGGCGCCGCGCGGAGTGGCCGCCGCGCTCAACGAGACCGTCGTCCCGCGCGCGCAGTGGCCGTCCACGGCGCTGGCCGAGGGTGACCGCGTCGAAGTACTCACCGCCGTCCAGGGAGGCTGAGCATGGCCGACGACCCCTTCGTCCTCGGTGGTACGTCCTTCACGTCCCGCCTGATCATGGGTACGGGCGGTGCGCCCAGCCTCGAGGTGCTGGAGCGGGCGCTGGCCGCCTCCGGCACGGAGCTGACGACCGTGGCGATGCGGCGGGTGGATCCCGGTGTGCGCGGCTCGGTGCTGTCGGTGCTGGAGCGGCTCGGCATCCGGGTGCTGCCGAACACGGCGGGGTGTTTCACCGCCGGGGAGGCCGTGCTCACCGCCCGGCTGGCGCGCGAGGCCCTCGGGACCGATCTGGTCAAGCTGGAGGTCATCGCCGACGAGCGCACGCTGCTGCCGGATCCGATCGAGCTGCTGGACGCGGCGGAGACGCTGGTCGACGACGGCTTCACGGTCCTGCCGTACACCAATGACGATCCCGTGCTGGCGCGGAAGCTGGAGGACGCCGGCTGTGCGGCGATCATGCCGCTGGGCTCGCCCATCGGGTCCGGGCTGGGGATCCGCAACCCCCACAACTTCCAGCTGATCGTCGAGCACGCGCGCGTGCCGGTGATCCTGGACGCGGGCGCCGGTACGGCGTCGGACGTGGCGCTGGCGATGGAGCTGGGGTGTGCGGGGGTGATGCTGGCCTCCGCGGTGACGCGGGCGCAGGAGCCGGTGCGGATGGCTGCCGCCATGCGGTACGCGGTGGAGGCGGGGCGGCTGGCCCGGCTGGCGGGGCGGATCCCGCGGCGGCATTTCGCCGAGGCGTCCTCTCCCGCGGAGGGCTTGGCCGTGCTCGATCCTGAGCGGCCCGCTTTCTGAGCGGGGCTGTGGTCCCGCTCCTGCCTTCCACCCACGCACCACACGTTTCCGGTCGGTTCAGAGGTGGAGGTCTGCTGTGGGGGTGATCTCCGTCGGCGGCTTTCCGTCCGTGGCCGGCGCCTCCCGTGAGGGTGGGAAGCGTCACAGGTGCGCTGCAGTACCGGTGCGATCCTGGCCGAAACCGTGGGGGTGTCGGTCCTGGCTCGTAGACTCGCCTGCGTGGATATGACCCTTCAGGACCCTCTCGTCGGGCAGGTGCTCGACGGCCGTTACCGCGTCGACGCGCGGATCGCGGCCGGCGGGATGGCCACGGTCTACCGGGCGCTGGACACCCGGCTGGACCGGGTCCTCGCGCTCAAGGTGATGCACCCGACGCTCGCGGCCGACGGATCGTTCGTGGAGCGGTTCATCCGAGAGGCGAAGTCGGTGGCCCGGCTCGCCCACCCCAATGTCGTACAGGTGTTCGATCAGGGGACCGATCGGTCGTATGTCTACCTGGCCATGGAGTACATCGCCGGGTGCACCCTGCGGGACGTGCTCCGCGAGCGGGGCGCGCTGCAGCCGCGGGCCGCGCTGGACATCCTGGAACCGGTACTGGCCGCGCTGGGTGCCGCGCACCGGGCCGGGTTCGTGCACCGGGACATGAAGCCGGAGAACGTCCTCATAGGGGACGACGGGCGGGTCAAGGTGGCCGACTTCGGGCTCGTGAGGTCCGTGGACACGGTGACCAGCACGACCGGCGCCGTGCTCGGGACGGTCTCGTACCTGGCGCCCGAGCAGATCGAGCACGGCACGGCCGATCCGCGCGTCGACGTGTACGCCTGCGGCGTCGTGCTCTACGAGATGCTCACCGGCGGGAAGCCGCACGCCGGGGACACCCCGGCCCAGGTGCTCTACCGGCACGTGCACGAGGACGTGCCGCCGCCCTCGGCCGCCGTGCCGGGGCTGGCGTACGAGCTGGACGAGCTGGTCGCCACGGCCACCGCCCGCTCCCCCGAACTCAGGCCGCAGGATGCCGTGGCCTTCCTCGCCCAGGCGCGGGAGGCCCGCGCGCGGGTCGGGGAGGAGCGGCTGGACATGGTGCCGCCGCAGGCGATCTCCGCCCGGCACGACAACGCCGAGGACCGCACGAGCGTGATCCCGCGCGCCCTCACGGTGCCGCGCCCGCTGCCGGTGAACGACGAGGACGGGACGGGGGCGGCCCTCCACCGGACCAGCCTGCTCCAGTCCCCGCCCGCCGACCCGCCCCGGCGCCGGACGGGACGGTCCGGGCGGGGGCTGGTCACGATCGTCGCGGCCGTGCTGCTGGTCTTCGGGGTCGGCGCGGGGGTCTGGTACATCAACTCCGGCCAGTTCACCAGGGTCCCCCCGCTGCTGGCGAAGACCGAGGCGCAGGCCAGGGAGCGGCTGAAGAAGGCCGGGCTCGAGGTCAAGCAGGTCGAGCACGCCTACAACGACACCGTGCGCAAGGGCACGGTGATCAGCACCGACCCGGCGGCGGGCGCCCGCATCCGCAGCAACGACTCGGTGACGCTGACGATCTCCGACGGCCCGAGGACCGTGAAGGTACCGGACCTGTCGGGCCGGAAGCTCGCCGAGGCGCGGGCGCGGCTGAAGGCGGCGGGACTGGCGCCGGGCATGGTCACCCGGGAGTTCAGCGAGGACGTGCCGGCCGGTTCCGTGATCGGCACGACGCCGGGCACCGGCACCGTGCGGCGCGCGGGCTCGGCGATCGCGCTGACCGTCAGCAAGGGCAGCCCGGTCGACGTGCCGGACGTGACCGGTGACGACCTGGACAGCGCGAAGCAGCAGCTCCAGGACGCCGGGCTGAAGGTGAAGGTGTCCGCGCGGCAGGTCAACTCCGAGTACGACAAGGGCAAGGTCGCCCGGCAGACCCCGGCGGGCGACAGCCAGGCCGCCGAGGGCGACACCGTGACGCTGACCGTGTCCAAGGGCCCGGTGGTGGTCGAGGTGCCGGACGTGGTGGGCGACAGCGTGGACGACGCGAAGCAGCAGCTCCAGGACGCGGGCTTCCAGGTCGACGAGGACCGCGGGCTGCTCGGGCTGTTCGGCGACACCGTGAAGAAGCAGTCCGTGGCGGGCGGCGACACGGCGCCCAAGGGGGCGACGATCACGATCACCATCCGGTGACGGGGCGCCTCCCGGGCATGACACCCTGAAGGAGTGACACCGCAGTACTCCGGCTCCGCCGTTCCCGGCCCCGTCCCGGTCCCCGGTCCCGGCCCCGCCTCCGGTCCCGCCCGCAACCCCGTGGGCGCTCATGTGCCCGTGGCCGGCGGCCTGCACTCCGTGGGACTGTCGTACGCCCGTGACCTGAAGGCCGAGGCCGTGCAGGTCTTCGTGGCCAACCCGCGCGGGTGGGCCACGCCCGCCGGGAACCCGCGGCAGGACGAGGCGTTCCGGCAGGCCTGCGCGGAGGGGGCGATACCGGCGTACGTGCACGCGCCGTACCTGATCAACTTCGGCTCGCACACCGAGGCGACCGCCGTGCGGTCGGTGGAGTCCCTGCGGCACTCGCTGCGGCGGGGACGGGAGATCGGTGCGCTCGGCGTGGTGGTGCACACCGGGAGCGCCACCGGCGGCCGGGACCGGGCCGTGGCGCTGCGGCAGGTGCGGGAGCACCTGCTGCCGCTGCTGGACGAGCTCACCCACGACGACGACCCGTACCTGCTGCTGGAGTCCACGGCCGGGCAGGGCGCCTCGCTCTGCTCCCGCACCTGGGACTTCGGGCCGTACTTCGAGGCGTTGGACGCCCACCCGAAGCTGGGCGTGTGCCTGGACACCTGCCACGTCTTCGCCGCCGGGCACGACCTGACCGGGCCGAGCGGCATGCACCAGACGCTCGACCTGCTGGTGGACACGGTCGGCGAGGGCCGGCTGAGACTGATCCACGCCAACGACTCCAAGGACGTGGTGGGCGCCCACAAGGACCGCCACGAGAACATCGGCGCCGGCCACATCGGCGAGGACCCCTTCCGCGCCCTGATGACCCATCCGGCGACCGAGGGCGTGCCCCTCGTCATCGAGACGCCGGGCGGCAAGGAGGGACACGCGGCGGATGTCGAGCGCCTGAAGAAGCTCAGGGACGGCTGACCGCCGCGGCGCCGGTCAGAGCTCCGGCCCGTCCTCGGGCCCTTCCTGGTAGGAGTACCGCTGCTCCTTCCAGGGGTCGCCGATGTTGTGGTAGCCGCGCTCTTCCCAGAAGCCGCGGCGGTCGGCGGTCATGTACTCGACGCCGCGGACCCATTTGGGGCCCTTCCAGGCGTACAGGTGGGGGACGACGAGGCGGAGCGGGAAGCCGTGCTCGGCGGTGAGGAGTTCGCCGTCCTTGTGGGTGGCGAAGAGCGTGCGCTCGGCGGCGAAGTCCGACAGGCGGAGGTTGGAGCTGAACCCGTACTCCGCCCAGACCATCACATGGGTGACGTCGGGTGCGGGCGGGGCGGCCTGGAGGATCGTCCGGGCCGGAATACCGCCCCATTCGGCGCCCAGCATGCTGAACTTGGTGACGCAGTGCAGGTCGGCCACGACGGTGGCGTACGGCAGGGCCGTGAACTCCTCGTGGGCCCAGCAGTGCTTCTCGCCGTCGGCGGTGGCGCCGAACACCCTGAACTCCCAGCGCTCGGGCCGGAACTTGGGCACCGGCCCGTAGTGCGTGACCGGCCAGCCGCGCTGCAGCCGCTGCCCCGGCGGAAGCCCGGGCCGTGCGGCCTCTCCCGATTCTCCAGACTCGCGCTCCACCGGCTGACCCATGCCTCCATCCTGACAGACCCCGGGCAGTGCACATGACCAGGGAGGCACTAAAACGGGCAAACGCCATCGAAACTACATTTGCTTACTAAGTGCGCACTTACTGGACGATCATCAACGCCGGTGCAATCATGCCGCCGCAACCTCCCTTGTTCCCCAGGTGGAAGGAGCCGCTGCGATGCAGGGCGATCCCGAGGTCATCGAGTTCCTCAACGAGCAGCTCACCGGCGAGCTCACCGCGATCAACCAGTACTTCCTGCACGCGAAGATGCAGGAGAACCTCGGCTGGTACAAGCTCGCGAAGTACACGCGCCGCGAGTCGTTCGACGAGATGAAGCACGCCGAGGTGCTCACCGACCGGATCCTGTTCCTGGAGGGGCTGCCGAACTACCAGCGCCTGTTCCACGTGCGGGTGGGCCAGACGGTCAAGGAGATGTTCGAGGCGGACAAGCAGGTCGAGGTGGAGGCGATCGACCGCCTCAAGCGCGGCATCAAGGTGATGCGCGAGAAGGGCGACATCACGTCCGCGAACATCTTCGAGGAGATCCTCGCCGACGAGGAACACCACATCGACTATCTCGACACCCAGCTGGACCTGCTGGACAAGCTCGGCGAGGCCCTCTACATCGCCCAGGTGATCGAGCAGCCGGAGGACTAGGCGCGCCGACCGGACAGGCGCCCAGGGCCTGCCCTAGGCCGCGTCCGGGAGCTCCGCCAGCACCGGCCGGCCCTGGTCGGCCAGGTCACGGCGGGGGCACGCGCCACGGCCGAGGATGGCCTGGATACGGCGGACGCAGGAGCCGCAGTCCGTCCCGGCCTTGCAGGCCGACGCTATCTGGCGGGGGGTGCGGGCACCGTCCTCCGCGTGCTTCTTGACCTGCGCCTCGGTGACGCCGAAACAGCTGCAGACGTACACGCGGATTCACCTCCCGACGGGATCACTGTCCTGCTGCCGTCCCGTTTTCTCGGTGAGGCAAACCTAACCTTACCTTCCCTGGGAAGACCGCGACAGTGGCAGGGGCGCGGATCGGGTGTGATCCGCGCCCCAGGCCGCTCACTGGTCCCGGTACATCTCCGCCACGAGGAACGCCAGGTCCAGGGACTGGCTGCGGTTCAGACGCGGGTCGCATGCCGTCTCGTAGCGCTGGTGCAGGTCGTCGACGAAGATCTCGTCGCCGCCGCCCACGCACTCGGTGACGTCGTCACCGGTGAGCTCGACGTGGATGCCGCCCGGGTGGGTGCCGAGCTCCTTGTGCACCTCGAAGAAGCCCTTGACCTCGTCGAGCACGTCGTCGAAGCGGCGGGTCTTGTGCCCGGAGGCCGCCTCGAAGGTGTTGCCGTGCATCGGGTCGGTCACCCAGGCCACCGTCGCACCGGACGCCGTGACCTTCTCGACCAGCTGGGGGAGCCGGTCGCGGATCTTGTCGGCGCCCATGCGGACGATGAACGTCAGCCGGCCGGGCTCCCGGTCGGGGTCGAGGCGGTCGATGTACTGCAGCGCCTCCTCGGCCGACGTCGTCGGGCCGAGCTTGACGCCGATCGGGTTGCGGATCTTCGAGGCGAACTCGATGTGCGCGCCGTCCAGCTGGCGGGTGCGCTCACCGATCCACACCATGTGGCCGGAGACGTCGTACAGCTGCCCGGTGCGGGAGTCGACCCGGGTGAGGGCCGACTCGTAGTCCAGCAGCAGCGCCTCGTGCGAGGAGTAGAACTCGACGGTCTTGAACTCCTCCGGGTCGGTGCCGCAGGCCCGCATGAAGTGCAGCGCGTTGTCGATCTCGCGGGCCAGCTGCTCGTAGCGCTGGCCGGACGGGGACGACTTCACGAAGTCCTGGTTCCAGGCGTGCACCTGGCGCAGGTCGGCGTACCCGCCGGTGGTGAAGGCGCGCACCAGGTTCAGGGTCGAGGCGGACGCGTGGTACATCCGCTTCAGCCGCTCCGGGTCGGGGATCCGGGAGGCCTCGGTGAAGTCGAACCCGTTGACGGAGTCGCCCCGGTACACCGGGAGGGTGACGCCGTCGCGGGTCTCGACCGGCTTGGAACGCGGCTTGGAGTACTGGCCGGCGATCCGGCCGACCTTCACCACGGGCACGGACGCGGCGTACGTCAGCACGGCGCCCATCTGGAGCAGCGTCTTGAGCTTGTTGCGGATGTGGTCGGCGGACACCGCGTCGAAGGCCTCGGCGCAGTCGCCGCCCTGGAGGAGGAACGCCTCTCCCTTGGCGACGGCCGCCATCCGGGCGCGCAGCTGGTCGCACTCGCCCGCGAAGACGAGCGGCGGATACGACTCGAGCTCCGCGATCACTGCGCGCAGAGCCTCGGTGTCGGGGTACTCGGGCTGCTGCGCCGCGGGCAGGTCTCGCCAGGTGTTGCCAGCGCTCGCGCTGGTCTTAGCGTTCACGGTCACCCTCCAAACATTACGGGGTCGTGTCGAGGGATTTTCCTCCCGCTCGACTGGTGAGACGGCGCGATCACGCTACGGACGGGCGCGAGGTGCGGTAGGGTTCCCGGCATGTTCGCGCTGTCGACCCAGACCCAGAACCGCCAGACCTGGTGGTGGACCGCTCACCCGGCGGCCCACTGACTGCGCGTACGCAAGACTTCGCGAAGGCCGCCCGAGGGGCGGCCTTCGGCGTTTCCCGGGGTCGTTCCTCCTCTGTCGAGAAGGATGACCCATGCGTCTTGAGGACCTGCTGTCCGAGTCCCGCCCCTTCGCCCTGCTCCGCCGCCGCACGCCCGGCCGCGACGAGAGCACGGTGGAAGTCCTCGTCGGCCCGGTCGTCACCCGCGACCGCCTCGCCGACCTGCCCGACGAGGGCCTCGCGCTCGTGCCGTTCCGGCAGATCCGCGAGCGCGGCTTCGACGTCCGCGACGACGGCACCCCGCTGCTGGTGCTGACGCCCGAGGAGTCGTACGAGATCCCGCTGGACGAGGCCCTGGCGTCGCTGCCGGGGCACGGGGTGCGGGTCGAGGGCGGCCGCTTCGACGTCGGTGACGAGGAGTACGGGGAGATCGTCGGGCGCGTGCTGCGCGAGGAGATCGGGCGGGGCGAGGGCGCCAACTTCGTGATCCGGCGGACGTACGAGGGCGAGATCCCCGGGTTCTGTGCGGGCGACGCCCTCGCCCTGTTCCGGCGGCTGCTGGAGGGCGAGCGGGGCGCGTACTGGACGTTCGTCGTGCACACCGGGGAGCGCACGCTGGTGGGGGCCAGCCCGGAGGTGCACGTCCGGATGTCCGGTGGCACCGTCGTCATGAACCCGATCAGCGGGACGTACCGCTACCCGGCCGAGGGGCCCACGCCCGAGCACCTGCTCGGCTTCCTCGCCGACGGCAAGGAGATCGAGGAGCTGTCGATGGTCGTCGACGAGGAGCTCAAGATGATGTGCACCGTCGGCGACATGGGCGGGGTCGTGGTCGGCCCCCGGCTGAAGGAGATGGCTCACCTCGCGCACACCGAGTACGAGCTGCGCGGGAAGTCCTCCCAGGACGTGCGGGAGGTGCTGAAGGAGACCATGTTCGCGGCGACGGTCACCGGGTCGCCGGTGCAGAACGCGTGCCGGGTGATCGAGCGCCACGAGGTCGGGGGCCGGGGCTACTACGCGGGTGCGCTGGCCCTGCTCGGCCGGGACTCCGGGGGCGCCCAGACCCTGGACTCCCCGATCCTGATCCGCACCGCGGACATCTCCCGCGACGGCCGCCTGCGCGTCCCGGTCGGCGCCACGCTGGTGCGCGGCTCCGACCCGGCGGGCGAGGTCGCCGAGACACACGCGAAGGCGGCGGGCGTCCTGGCGGCCCTGGGCGTCCGTCCGTCCCGGCCCCGCGAGGAGTCCGTGCGCCCGCGGCTCGCCGACGACCCGCGGGTGCGGGCCGCGCTCGACGGGCGCCGGGCCGCGCTGGCCCCGTTCTGGCTGCGGATGCAGGAGCGCTCGCCGGAGCCGGCGGGGCACGCCCTGGTCGTCGACGGGGAGGACACCTTCACGGCGATGCTCGCGCACGTGCTGCGCTCCGGCGGGCTCGACGTGACCGTCCGGCGGTACGACGAGCCCGGGCTGCGGGCGGCGGTGCGCGCGCACGCGGGGCCGGTCGTGCTCGGTCCCGGGCCCGGTGACCCCTCGGACCTCGCCGACCCGAAGATGCGGTTCCTGCGGGAGCTGACCGCCGAGGCGGTCCGAGGGCACCGGCACGGCCTGCTCGGTGTGTGCCTCGGGCACGAGCTGATCGCGGCCGAGTTCGGGCTGGAGATCGTCCGCAAGGAGGTGCCGTACCAGGGGGCGCAGACGGAGGTCGAGCTGTTCGGGCGGACGGAGACGGTCGGCTTCTACAACAGCTTCGTGGCCCGCTGCGACGACGAGGCGGCGGCCGAGCTGGCGGCTCACCGGGTCGAGGTGAGCCGGGCCGCGAACGGCGAGGTGCACGCGCTGCGCGGTCCCGGCTTCGCCTCGGTGCAGTTCCACCCCGAGTCGGTGCTCACGCTGAACGGTGCGGCGATCGTGACGGAGCTGCTGCGGGTGCCGCTGTTGCGCGAGAGCTGAGCGGAGCGCGCCCCGGCGCCGCCACAGCGGCCGTGGCGGCGCCGGGGCGCCGGGGCGCCGGGGCGCGTCAGCCGAAGAAGACACCGACCTCGGCGTACAGCGCGGGGTCCACCGTCTTCAGCTTCGCCGTGGCCTCGGAGATCGGGACGCGGACGATGTCGGTGCCGCGCAGGGCGACCATCTTGCCGAAGTCGCCCTCGCGGACGCAGTCGATGGCGTGCAGGCCGAAGCGGGTGGCGAGCCAGCGGTCGAAGGCGCTGGGGGTGCCGCCGCGCTGGATGTGCCCCAGCACGGTCGTGCGGGCCTCCTTGCCGGTGCGCTTCTCGATCTCCTTCGCCAGCCACTCGCCGACCCCGGACAGGCGGACGTGTCCGAAGGAGTCGAGCGACTCGTCCTTCAGGACCACGTCGCCGTCCTTGGGCATGGCGCCTTCCGCGATCACGACGATCGGGGCGTAGGAGGCCTTGAAGCGGGAGGTGATCCAGGCGCACACCTGCTCGAGGTCGAAGCGCTGTTCCGGGATGAGAATGACGTTGGCGCCGCCGGCGAGCCCGGAGTGCAGGGCGATCCAGCCGGCGTGACGGCCCATCACCTCGCACACCAGGACGCGCATGTGGGACTCGGCGGTGGTGTGCAGCCGGTCGATGGCCTCGGTGGCGATACCGACCGCGGTGTCGAAGCCGAAGGTGTAGTCGGTGGCGGAGAGGTCGTTGTCGATGGTCTTGGGCACGCCCACGCACGGCACGCCGTACTCCTCGGACAGCTGTGCGGCCACCCCGAGGGTGTCCTCACCGCCGATCGTGATCAGCGCCTCGACCTCCTGCTTGGCGAGGTTGTCCTTGATCCGGCGGACGCCGTCCTTCTGCTTGAGGGGGTTGGTCCGCGAGGAGCCGAGGATGGTGCCGCCCCGGGGCAGGATGCCCCGCACCGCGGGGATGTCGAGGCGGACGCTGTCGCCCTCGAGGGGCCCTCGCCAGCCGTCCCGGAAGCCGACGAAGTCGTATCCGTACTCCTGTACACCCTTGCGCACGATGCCCCGGATGACGGCGTTGAGCCCGGGGCAGTCGCCGCCTCCGGTCAGTACTCCGACCCGCATGGAAATGTCCCTTCGCAGCGGTTGCCTGACGGAGAGTCACGGTAGCCGTGATGCGCGTCACACAGGGAGAGGCGGGAAGGGCAATTCCGGTGAACTGTCCGGCGTTCGCTTTACTCGTCGTCAAGTCCGCGCTCTATGGCGTACCGCACGAGTTCGACCCGGTTGTGCAACTGGAGCTTGCCGAGGGTGTTCTGGACGTGGTTCTGCACCGTGCGGTGCGAGATGACGAGGCGTTCGGCGATCTGCTTGTAGCTCAGGCCCTTGGCGACCAGCCGCAGCACCTCGGTCTCGCGCTCGGTGAGCCGGGGCGCCCTCGGTTCGCCGGTGTCCGGGGCGGGGGCGGGCTCGGAGGCGAGCCGGCGGTACTCGCCGAGGACGAGACCGGCGAGGCCGGGCGTGAAGACCGGGTCGCCGACCGCCGTACGGCGCACCGCGTCCAGCAGTTCCTCGGTGGACGCCGACTTCAGCAGGTAGCCGGTCGCGCCGGACTTCACTGCCTCCAGGACGTCGGCGTGCTCACCGCTCGCCGACAGCACCAGCACGCGCAGCGCCGGATCCGCGGCCACCAGTTCCTTGCAGACCTGGACGCCCGGCTTGGCGGGCAGGTTCAGGTCCAGGACGAGGACGTCGGGCGCGACCGCCTTGGCGCGGCGCACCGCCTGTTCGCCGTCCCCCGCGGTGGCGACCACCTCGAGGCCGGACTCGGCCAGGTCCCGGGCGACCGCGTCGCGCCACATCGGGTGGTCGTCGACCACCATGACCCTGATCGGGTCCCGCTGCTCCGTCATCGCCTGTCCGCCTTCCCCCCGGAGACCCGCCGGGCCTCGTGGTCCTTCGGTGCCTTCAGTTCGACTTCCGTGCCCTGGCCGGGCGTCGACAGCAGTTCGGCGCTGCCGCCGAGGTCGCGCAGCCGCCCCCGGATGGACAGGGCCACCCCGAGCCGTCCCTCGCCCTCGGCCTGGGCGAGCCGCCCCTCCGGGATGCCGGGACCGTCGTCCCGCACGGTCACCACGACCTCGTCCGGCTCGTCCTCGACCAGGATCCAGGCCCGCGCGTCCTCGCCCGCGTGCTGCCGGACGTTGTCCAGGGCGGCGCCCACGGCCGCGGCCAGCTCCCCTGCCGTGCCGGCCGGCAGGAGCACCGGGGCCCCGGGTTCGGCGAGGCTGACCCGGGCGCCGGCGAACGGGGCGAGCAGCGAGCGCAGGTCGACGGGGCCGGCGGGGCCGCCGGCGTCGTCCGGCTCCTCCACCGCCCGTACCACCGCGCCCTCGGCCGGGTCCTCGGAGGTGCGCGGGACGGGCACCAGGCCGCCGGAGACCAGCGTGCGCAGCGCCACCTCCTGCTCCCCCGCCATCCGGCCCAGCTCGGCCGCCTCGCCGCCGAGGACCGCGCCGCGCCGCTGCACCATGGCCAGCACCTGCAGCACCCCGTCGTGGATGTCCCGGGCGAGCCGCTCCCGCTCGCGGGTCGCGGCCTCGATCTCCAGGGCGCGGGCGAGGGTCCGCTCGGAGGCGCGGGCCACCTCGACGACGTAGCCGATGGCGATGGACGCGACCCACACGAGGATCACGTTGTGCACGGTGTCGCGGGCCGGCCGGCCGCGCTCGATCAGGTTGGCGGCGGCGACCAGCGTGGAGGCCAGGGCCGCCCAGCGCCAGCCGCCCTTGAGCGCGAAGGCCAGCACCGAGCCGGCGGTCCATATCGAGGGCAGCGTGGGCCCGCCGTCGAGGATGCGCTGGTGGGTGTCGGCGAGGGGGGTGAGCAGGATGCCGGCGAGCGCGATCGTCAGGTCGGCGGCGAGGAAGCGCTTGGTGCAGCCGGCCGCGTTCGCCACCCGGGGCAGCGTCGCCAGGGTCCACCCGACCAGGACGACGTAGTAGGCGATCGCGATCCAGGGGCGGGCGAACCGGTCGTACGCGGTGGCGCACAGACCGATCGCGTACAGCATCGTCAGCACCCGGTAGCCGGTGAGCGCACGCCACATCGGCAGCTCGACCGACATCCGCATGACCTTCTCGCGCCTCGGCACGTCCCCCAACCCCCCTGCCCCTTGCCCCCCCCCCGGGCCGCCGCGCCTAGGACTCGGCCTTCGCGGCGGCCTTCTCGGCCTTCTCGGCCTTCTCGGCCTCCTTGGACGCCTTCGCTGCCTCCGCGATCCGGCGCTTCGCGGCGGTGGCGTAGATGTCGACGTACTCCTGGCCGGAGAGCTTCATGATCTCGTACATGACCTCGTCCGTCACCGCGCGCAGCACGAAACGGTCGTGCTCCATGCCCTGGTAGCGGCTGAAGTCCAGCGGCTCGCCGATGCGGATGCCGGGCCGCATCAGCTTCGGGACGACCTTCCCGGGCGGCTGGATCTTCTCCGTGTCGATCATCGCCACGGGGATGACCGGCGCGCCGGTGGCGAGGGCCACGCGGGCCAGGCCGCCGGGCTTGCCCCGGTACAGGCGCCCGTCGGGCGAGCGGGTGCCCTCGGGGTAGATGCCGAACAGCTCGCCCCGCTCCAGGACGTCTATCCCGCTCTTGACCGCCGCCTCGCCCGCTCCCCGCGCGCCGGAGCGGTCCACCGGAAGCTGTCCGACGCCCTTGAAGAAGGCGGCGGTGAGCCGGCCCTTCACGCCGGGCGTGGTGAAGTACTCCGCCTTCGCGATGAAGGTGACCTTGCGGTCGAGGACCGCGGGCAGGAAGAACGAGTCCGAGAACGACAGGTGATTGCTCGCCAGGATCGCGGGGCCCTCGGCCGGAATGTTCTCGAGGCCTTCCACCCAGGGTCTGAAGGCGACCTTCAGCGGTCCCCCGATGGCGACCTTCATCGTGCCGTACAACAACCGAGTGCCTCCTGATTTCCGTCGATCAGACCTTAACCCGCTCCGCCGTCAATGGCGCCGACGACCCTGGTCGGTGGCAGTGCGGTCGCGTACGGTGAAACAACACCTCACAGTCGTCCACGCCCCGTCGTCCACGCCCCTCTCATGAACAGGAGACCTACGTGCCGGTTCTCCCCGGAGCCGAGCCGTACCGCCACGAGGGCGGTCCGGTGGGTGTCCTCCTCAGCCACGGGTTCACCGGTTCGCCCCAGTCGCTGCGGCCGTGGGCGGACCATCACGCCGCGCACGGCCTGACCGTCTCGCTGCCGCTGCTGCCCGGGCACGGCACGAGCTGGGAGGACATGCAGGTCACCGGCTGGCAGGACTGGTACGCGGAGGTCGACCGCGAACTGCGTCTGCTGCGTCAGCGGTGCGAGCGGGTGTTCGTGGCGGGCCTGTCGATGGGCGGGGCGCTCGCGCTGCGGCTGGCTGCGAAGCACGGCGCGGACGTCGACGGGGTCGTGGTCGTGAACCCGGCGAACAAGGTGCACGGCCTGTCCGCGTACGCGCTTCCGGTGGCCCGGCACCTCGTGCGGACGACGAAGGGCATCGCGAGCGACATCGCGAAGGAGGGCGCCGCGGAACTGGGGTACGACCGGGTACCGCTGCACGCCGCCCACTCCCTGCGGGTCTTCCTGCGGATGCTGGACGGCGAGCTGCCGCGGGTCACGCATCCGCTGCTGCTCCTGCGCAGTGCCCGCGACCATGTGGTGCCTGCGGCCGATTCGGCGCGTGTGCTGAGCCGTGTGTCGTCGGCGGACGTAACGGAGGTCGTGCTGGAACAGAGTTACCACGTGGCGACGTTGGACCACGACGCGGACCGGATCTTCGAGGAGAGCCTCGCCTTCATCGGCCGGCTCGCACCCAGTGTCGGCAAGGAAGGGACGGCCGCAGTTGGCTGAGCACGACTCCGACCGCGAGGACCGCGAGCCGGACGAGAAGGGCGTGCCCTTCGACGAGGAGGCCGCCTGGGCGGCGATCGTCGCCGGATACGGCGAGGAGCCGCCGGACCCGCCGGGCACCAGGCCGTTCAGGCCGGTGGAGGATCTCGCGCTGCCCGAGAAGGACCTCGGGAAGGATCTCAAGAAGAACCTCGGGAAAGATCTCGGGAAGGACCTCGGAAAAGATCTCGGGAACGAGCCCGAGAGGAACCCGGACGACGAGGAGGAGGAGCAGCAGCGGCCGCCCGTCCGGCCGCTGGGCGGCTCGATCTCCTTCGCGCCCGGCGTAGGACCGCGTGACTACACGGCGCCGGAGGCGTCCGAGGACGACTTCGACGAGGACGACGAGGGCCACTTCGTGCCGCCCGAGCCGCCCCCGCTGCCGGCCGCCGACACCACCGCCAAGTTCGCCTGGCTCGGCGTGGTGGGCGGGCCCGTCCTGCTCCTGCTGGCCGTGGTGTTCGGCTGGGAGATGACCTGGTGGCTGGCGACCCTCGGCATCGGCGGCTTCCTCGGCGGCTTCACCACGCTGGTGGTGCGCATGCGGACGGACGACGACGGGGACGACGATCCGGGGCGGGGCGCGGTCGTCTGAGGCGAGGCGCTACGCCACCGCGGGAATCCTGAGGGCGGCCAGCACGGGCAAGTGGTCGGTCGCCCTCGTCAGGTCGGCCTCGGTCACGCCGGGATGGTCCTGCGGTACCCCGCAGCCCAGGACCTCGATGCCCTTGGTGGCGAAGATCGCGTCGATGCGGCGGTGCGGTTCGTCGCGGATCCAGGTGTGCTCGCCGCCCCAGGGGGCGGTGGCCCAGCAGTCCTGGAGGCCGTCGGCGAGCCGCCGGAACGTCGGGCCCTCGGGGCGCTCGTTCAGGTCGCCGCCCGCCACGGCGTGCCGCACACCCATTCCGGCCAGCCGGTCGAGGAGCATGCCGCCCTGGTCGTGGCGCTCGTCCTGCTGGAGGGAGAGGTGGCAGCTCAGTACGCCGATGCGGGCGCCGCCGAAGCGGACCACTGCCGTGGCGAAGCCGCGCCGGTGGAGTCCGGGGGTGAGCGGGAGGAGCACGTCCTCCGTCCGCTCGACGGTGGCCCGCAGACCGCAGAGGATCGCCGGTCCCGCGGCTGTCGCGCCGCCCGTGAGGACGACCTGGCCGGAGGCCGCCGCCAGCCGGGCCAGCTTCTTGCGCCAGCGGAAGAAGCGGGGGGCTTCCTGGACGAGGACCAGGTCGGGGGCGCAGGCGGTGATGACGCGGGCGAGGGCGTCGGTGTCGTCGCGCAGGGAGCGGATGTTGTAACTGAGGACGCGGATGACGGCTGAACCGTCGGGTTCGGTGAGGGAGTTCGGGAGCGCCATGCCGATCAACATACGCCCGGGAACGCGGGGCGCGGGGTCAGTGCCCCGCGCCCCGGTACGGCAGAGGTACCGCAGAGCCCGCTTACATGATCGGGTCGGGCTCGCGGGCCAGGTCCGCCGCGCCGACCAGGCCGGCCTTGTTGCCCAGCTGAGCGGCGATCACGTCGGCGACCGGGCGCCAGTTGCCGCCGACCAGCCAGCGCTTGTAGGACTTACGGATCGGGTCGAGCACCAGCTCGCCCTCGTCGGAGAGCCCGCCGCCGACGATGAAGGCGGAGGGGTCGAAGAGGGAGGCGAGGTCGGCGAGGCCGGCGCCGGCCCAGCGGGCCAGCTCGCGGTAGGAGTCGACGGCGACCGGATCGCCCTGGCGGGCGGCCATGGAGATGTGCTTGCCCTCGATGCCGTCGGGGGTGCCGTCACCGAGGCCGAGCAGGATCTCGGCGTTCTCGGGGGTGGCGTTGGCGCGCTGCTTGGCGTATCTGACGAGGGCGCGTCCGGAGGCGTACTGCTCCCAGCAGCCCTGCGAGCCGCAGCCGCACAGCAGGCCGTCGGGGACCATCCGGATGTGGCCGAACTCGGCGGCCACACCGAAGTGGCCGCGGCGCAGCTTGTTGCCGATGATGATGCCGCCGCCGAGGCCGGTGCCGAGCGTGATGCAGATGACGTTGCGGTGGCCCTTGCCGGCGCCGAACTTGTACTCGCCCCACGCGGCGGCGTTGGCGTCGTTCTCCACGACGACCGGGAGGCCCACGCGGGCCTCGACCTTCTCCTTCAGCGGCTCCTGGCGCCAGTCGATGTTGGGCGCGAAGTAGACCGTGGAGCGCTGGCGGTTGACGTAACCGGCGGCACCGATGCCCACGCCGACGATCTCGTGTCCGGCGCGGGCGCCCTCCACCGCCGAGGCGATGGCGTCCACGATGCCCTCGGACGTGCCCGGAGTCGGCACCTTGAAGGTCGAGAGGATGTTGCCTTCCTCGTCGACCACGCCGGCCGCGATCTTCGTGCCGCCGATGTCGACGCCGATGGTGAGTCCCATGAATCCCTCAGTTTCGGTCGAGCCCCGCTACCGCCCACGGTACCCGAGGCCCTGCCGCGGAGTTCCCGTCGTCCACCGGCCGGGCAGGGCGGCCGAGTGACGGCGGGGACCCATGGGGCTCAGTCCAGGTCGATGCGTTCTCCGGGACCGGTGCCCTCACCCCGGTCGCCCCGATCGTTACGGTCGGACCTCGGGGCGTCCTGGAGGCCGCCCGGACGGGACGTCCAGCGCCGTTCCTGGGACTGGACGGCCGAGCGGTAGGCGGCCAGCAGTTCGCTGCCGGCCGCCGCCAGGTGGTCGAAGACGTCGGGGTTGCGCTCGATGACCGGCTCGACGGCCGCCTTGGCCTGCTGCACGGCCTGCCGGACCGCCTGCTGGGCGGCGGGTCCGGCGACCGCGCCGAGCAGCGGGGACTGGAGGCCGGACAGCTTGTCGGCCACCGCGTCGACGAGCTTGCGCAGCTCCTCCGCGGCCGAGCCCGGGGGCGGTCCGTGTGCGGCGCGGCGGCGGGCCTTCTCCGCCGCGAGGTCCTCGGCGCAGGCCGTGGCCCAGGCGTCGGCGTCGGTCGCCCGCACCTCGCCGGCCGCCTCCGGTCCGGGGGCGTCGGGCGTGGGGCGCTCTTCGCTCATGACGGTCTCCTGACTGCGGTTCGCCCCTCCGACGTTACCCGAACGGACCCGGTCGGTTCACCGTCCGTCAGCTCCCGCGCGGCCACAGGTCCGGGTCGGGCGCGAACCTGACGCGCAGCTCGTCCTCGCGCAGGGCGGCCCCGGCGACGGTGCAGCGGCGCAGCGCGGAGGGCAACGGGACGATCCGCCGGAACGGGCCGGCCGTGATCACCAGCTCGTCCCCGCGCCGGACGAGGTCGAGTTCGTCCCGTACGGCACCCGGCAGGGGGATGTGCCAGACCAGCACGCCGTCCTCGGCGATCCGGTCGAGGACGGGCCACTCGACCGGGGCGGACGCCGGGTCGACACCGGGCACGGCGAGCGCGGCGAGGTCGTCGGCGCCGCGCGGGTCACGGCCGAGGTGGGCGACGGTGCGGACGTCGTAGGCGGCGCGCCACTCGGCGAGGGTCTTGCCGTGCTGGGCGGCGAGGCCCGCCAGCCAGGGGTCACGGGCGGTCTCGGGCAGGACGCGGTTGGCGATCAGCACCTCGGTGCGCAGACCGCGCAGGGCGAGGCCGAGGCGGGCGCCGCGCACGGCGTCGTCGGCGGCCGGGCCCGGCTCGGCGACCAGGTGGACGGCGGTGTCGCGGTCACCGAGGACGGCTTCCACGGCGGCGAGTTCGACGTCCCAGCGGGCGGCCGTCTCGTACAGCCAGTCCGCGGGCATGGGCACCCCGGCGAGCCGTCCGAGGACCGGGCGCAGGGCGCGGGCCGCCTGCCGCTCGGGCGGGAGGAGGCGGCGCAGGTACCGGCGCAGCTCCTCCGGCAGGGAGAGCAGCGCGAGGGCCCGGGGGGCGGGCGGCAGGTCGACGACGAGCAGTCCGTACCGCTCGGAGAGGGCCGCGTCCCGCAGGGCGCGCAGGAAGGACAGCTCCTCGGCGCCGGGGAGCGGGGTGACCTCCTCGGCGTCCAGGCGGGCGGCGCCGAGCAGGTCGAGGACGTTCGTGGCGCGGCCCTGGAAGGCGGTGAGGTCGTCACGGAAGCGCTCGGTGGCGTCCGGCCGCCAGGCGGTGAGGCGGTCGGCGGCCCGGACGGGGGCCGCTCCCGTCGCCGTGCCCAGCGCCGCGCCGAGGGTGTCCGTGCGGTCGGCGCTCAGCACGAGGGTGTCGACGCCGTCGCCCGCCGCCCGCAGCGCGGTGGCCGCGGCGACGGTCGTACGTCCGCAGCCGCCCGGGCCCGTGATCAGGATGGTACGCATGTCGGTGAACGCTACCGTTGCCCGGGCAGCGCGCCGGGCAACGCTACTTCTCGCCCGACTCCACGCGCTTCTTCAGGCCCGCCAGCGCGCGGTCGATGATGACCTTCTCGGCCTTGCGCTTGATCATGCCGAGCATGGGGATCTTGACGTCCACCGTCAGCCGGTAGGTGACCTCGGTCGTCCCCGCGCCCGCGGTCTTCAGGATGTACGAGCCGTCGAGGGAGCGCAGCATCTGGGACTTCACCAGGGTCCAGGAGACCTCGTTCTCACCGGTCCAGGTGTAGGCGAGGGTCTGGTCGTCCTTGATGGCGCCCGCGTCCATGACGAGGCGGACCTGCTCGGCGCGGCCCTGGCCGTCGGTCTTGAGGACCTCCGCCTCCTTCACCTCGCCGGTCCAGTCCGGGTAGCGGGCGAAGTCGGCGATCACCCCCATGACATCGGCCGGTGCCGCCTCGATCGTGATGCTCGAGCTGGTGTGTTCCGCCATCGCCGTGGCTCCTCCAGATGCGGGCCGTTGCCGGTGTTCGTCGTGCGCGGTCACCGTGCGGGATCGTGCTGCGCACGGTGTGCAGCGGAAGGCTACCGCGCCCGCCACCAGCCGACTTCACCCCGTACCCCCTGGTCCCTCACCATTCCAGCGCCCAGGGCCTGCCGGTGCCGGCGAAGTGCCCCACGTTCACGCACTCGGTCGCCCCGATCCGCATCCGCCGGGTCAGCGGCTGGTGGACGTGGCCGAAGAGGGCGTAGCGCGGCCTGGTGCGGCGGATCGCGTCCAGCAGGGCGCGGCTGCCCCGTTCGAAGCGGCGGGCGACCGTGTCGTAGACCAGCTCCGGGACCTCCGGCGGGATGTGCGTGCACAGCACGTCGACCTCGCCGACGGCCTCGATCTTCGCCGCGTACTCCTCGTCGCCGATCTCGTACGGCGTCCGCATCGGGGTGCGCAGACCGCCGCCGACGAAGCCGAAGACCCGGCCGCCGATCTCCACCCGCTCGCCGTCGAGGACGGTCGTGCCGGGCCCGGCGTACTCCCGCCACAGCTGCGGCATGTCGACATTGCCGTACGTCGCGTACGTCGGCGCCGGGAACGCGGCGAACATCTCGGCGTACTGCTTGCGCACCGCTAGCTCGATGGCGGTGGCCCGGTCGGCACCGATGCCCGCCCACAGCCGGGCCCCGAACTCCCGTGCCTCCTCGAAGCGGCGGGCGGTGCGCAGCTCGACGATGCGGTCGGCGTTCTGCTCGCCGAACAGGTCGGGGAAGATGCCGCGCGAGTGGTCGGCGTAGTCGAGGAAGAGGACCAGGTCACCGAGACAGATCAGCGCGTCGGCGCCCTCGCCGGCCCTGGCCAGGTCACGGGCGTTGCCGTGCACGTCACTGACCACGTGGACACGGGTCCTGCGTGTGCCGGCCGATGTGGATGCCATGGCGATCAAGGGTAGGCCGCGCGGCGCAGTTGTGAACAGTGGCGTCCGGACCTGCGGTTACTGGCCAGTCCTGAAACGGGTGGACTACTGTGCGCAAAGGAATACACAAGCCGTGTGACGCGGCGAACATCTCGTCGGGACCCCCTGTCGAAGAAGCCATACCGGCGGGTAACGTCCGGGCAGTCCAGTCGTGCTCTGGATCTCAACCAGTGGGCCTCCGGGCCCTTCTGATGGATCTCCGGGGAGGAAGGAGCGGCGTCCGGTGCGGGCGATCGGCGTGCGGTGCGGAGGGTCATGCGGCCAAGCCACCTGTCCCTCCGCGCCGTGTGGCGAGCGTGCGTGCCGGGCGCCGCGACGCCGCGGAGATCCATCAGAAGGGCCCGGGCCCGCGGTGGACAACCGGAGTACCTGCCCGAGCCTTGGACCCCACCGTCGCATCACACAACGTCGTGGCGCCGGCGCCCTATGAGGAGCAGCAGTCTTGCGCGAGTTCAGCCTTCCGGCCCTGTACGAGGTCCCCGCGGACGGGAATCTGACCGACATCGTCCGCAGAAACGCCGCGCAGCATCCCGACGTCGCCGTGATCGCCCGCAAGGTGGGGGGCGCCTGGCAGGACGTGACGGCCACGGCGTTCCTGGCCGAGGTGCGGGCCGCCGCCAAGGGCCTGATCGCCTCCGGCGTCGAGCCGGGCGACCGGGTGGGCCTGATGTCCCGGACCCGCTACGAGTGGACGCTGCTCGACTTCGCGATCTGGAGCGCCGGCGCGATCACCGTGCCGGTGTACGAGACCAGCTCGCCGGAGCAGGTGCAGTGGATCCTCGCCGACTCGGGCGCCACCGCCTGCGTCGTGGAGCAGGGGGTCCACGCCGCCGCCGTGGAGTCGGTGCGCGAGTCGCTGCCCGCGCTCAAGCACGTCTGGCAGATCGACGCCGGGGGCGTGGAGGAGCTGGGCCGGCTGGGACAGGACGTCGCCGACGCGACCGTCGAGGAGCGCAGCTCGCTGGCGAAGGCCGACGACCCGGCGACGATCGTCTACACCTCGGGCACGACGGGCCGCCCCAAGGGCTGTGTCCTCACCCACCGCAGCTTCTTCGCCGAGTGCGGCAACGTCGTGGAGCGGCTGCGCCCGCTGTTCCGCACCGGTGAGTGTTCCGTCCTGCTGTTCCTGCCGCTCGCGCACGTCTTCGGGCGCCTGGTGCAGATCGCCCCGATGATGGCGCCGATCAAGCTGGGCAACGTCCCGGACATCAAGAACCTCACCGACGAACTGGCCGCGTTCCGTCCGACGCTGATCCTCGGCGTGCCGCGCGTGTTCGAGAAGGTGTACAACACCGCCCGTGCCAAGGCGCAGGCGGACGGCAAGGGCGCGATCTTCGACAAGGCGACCGACACGGCCATCGCGTACAGCAAGGCCCTGGACACGCCGTCCGGCCCGTCCGTCGGTCTGAAGATCAAGCACAAGGTCTTCGACAAGCTGGTCTACGGCAAGCTGCGGGCGGTGCTCGGCGGGCGCGGCGAGTACGCCATCTCCGGCGGTGCCCCGCTGGGCGAGCGGCTCGGCCACTTCTTCCGCGGCATCGGTTTCACGGTCCTGGAGGGCTACGGCCTGACCGAGTCCTGTGCGGCCACCGCCTTCAACCCGTGGGACCGGCAGAAGATCGGCACGGTCGGGCAGCCGCTGCCGGGCTCGGTGGTGCGCATCGCCGACGACGGCGAGGTGCTGCTGCACGGCGAGCACCTGTTCAAGGGGTACTGGAACAACGAGGCCGCGACCGCCGAGGCGCTGGCGGACGGCTGGTTCCACACCGGTGACATCGGCACCCTCGACGAGGACGGCTACCTCAGGATCACCGGCCGCAAGAAGGAGATCATCGTCACCGCGGGCGGCAAGAACGTCGCCCCGGCCGTGATCGAGGACCGCATCCGGGCGCACGCGCTGGTCGCGGAGTGCATGGTGGTGGGCGACGGGCGGCCGTTCGTGGGCGCGCTGGTCACCCTCGACGAGGAGTTCCTGGGCCGCTGGTGTGCCGAGCACGGCAAGCCGGCGGGCTCCACCGCGGCGTCGCTGCGCGAGGACCCGGATCTGCTGGCGGCGGTCCAGGACGCGGTCGACGACGGCAACGCCGCGGTCTCGAAGGCGGAATCGGTGCGGAAGTTCCGCATTCTGTCCTCCCAGTTCACGGAGGAGTCGGGCCACCTCACGCCGTCCCTGAAGCTCAAGCGGGGCGTGGTGGCGAAGGACTACGCGGCCGAGATCGAGGCGATCTACGCGAAGTAGTCACCCCCGGCTGCGACGGCTCATGGCGCGGTGTCCTCGGCCAGGACCCGCGCCATCGTGCGTTCGGCGAGGGCGGTGATCGTCACGAAGGGGTTGACGCCGATCGAGCCGGGCACGAGCGAGCCGTCGGTGACGTACAGCTTCGGATACCCCTTGACCCGGCCGTAGTCGTCGGTGGCCCGGCCGAGGACGCAGCCGCCCAGCGGGTGGTAGGTGAAGTCGTCGGCGAAGACCTTGCTGCCGGAGCCGAACAGGTCGTACCGGTAGAGGGTGGCGTTGGCCGAGTTGATCCGGTCGAACAGCTTCTTGGCCATGGCGACCGACACCGCGCTCTGGGCCGCGGTCCAGCCCAGCTTCACCGCCCCGGACGAGGCGTCGTAGGTGAACCGCGCCCGCTGGGGGTTCTTGGTGATCGCGAGGTACAGGCTGACCCAGTGCTCGAAGCCCATGGGCAGCGGGGCGATCTCGGCGAAGACCGGGTTGTCGGCGTTGGCCCAGTCGTCGATGCCCAGCACGGGCATGGTGGCCTGGTCGGCGCCGACGGTGTCCCAGATGTGGTTGGCGCGGCCGAGCATGGTGTTGCCGTTGGTGCCCCAGCCGGCGCCGACGCTCGCGTCCAGGTCCGGCAGGGTGCCGGTGTCCCGGGCGCGGACGAGGAGTTCGGTGGTGCCCAGGCTGCCGCCGCCGAGGAAGAGGTACGTGCAGCCGTAGGTCTTGGTCTCGACGACGGCGCCGGTGGTGTCGATGCGGTCGGCGGTCAGGACGTACGAGCCGTCGCTCGCCCGGCTGACGGTCCGCACCTTCTCCAGGCTGTGGATGGTGACGTTGCCGGTGCCGAGGGCCGCGGCCAGGTAGGTCTTGTCCAGGCTGCGCTTGCCGTGGTTGTTGCCGTAGACGACCTCCCCGGCGAGCGCGGACTTCGTGGCGGTGCCGGCCGCCTCGCGCTGCATGTAGCCGAAGTCGTAGACGTTCGGTACGAAGGTGGTCTTCAGGCCGGCGGTGTCGGCGGCCTTGCGGGAGGTACGGGCGAACTTGTACCACTCGGTCGACTCGAACCACGCCGGGTCGATGCTGTTGACACCGAGCATGGCGCGGGCGCGCGGGAACCAGGTGCCGTACATCTCGCTCGCGTCGACGGTCGGGAACTGCTCGGCGAAGTACGCCGGGGGCGGGGTGACCGCCATCCCGCCGTTGACCAGGGAGCCGCCGCCGACGCCCCGGCCGACGAAGACGGACATGGCGTCGTAGTGCACCCGGTCGAGGGCCCCGGGATAGGGGGTGATGTCCTTGTTGACGAGGTCCAGCCACAGGAAGGTGGCCAGCGGCGCCTCGGTGCGGGTGCGGAACCACATGGACCGCTCGTCCGGGGCGGTGGTGGAGCAGAACACCTTGCCGTCGGAGCCGGCGGTGTTCCACAGCCGGCCCATCTCGAGGACGACGGTACGGATGCCGGCCTGGCCGAGGCGGAGGGCGGCGACGGCGCCGCCGTACCCGGAGCCGATCACGACGGCGGGGGCGGACTCGACCGCGGCGGGCTCGACCGCGCGGGCCGACTGGAGGCCGACGCGGGTGAAGCCGAGGGTGGCCGCCGTCTGGAGGGCGGCCATACCGAGGACATGACGTCTCGTCAGCTGACGCTGCATCAGTTTTGCTGTCATGCGCGCAGCATCGGCGGATTATCCGCCTCCGGCTAGAGCAGAGTTCTCAACTTCTCCGCCAAAAGGTCCCAGCGCCACTTCTCCTCCACCCACTGCCGTCCCCGCTCGCCCATCCGGCGGCGAAGCCCGGCGTCGGCGAGGAGGGCGACGACCCGTTCGGCGGTCTCGGCCGGGGAGCCGCCGCGGACGACCCAGCCGGTCTCGCCGTCGAGCACCGCGTCGGGCGCGCCGCCCGAGTCGCCGGCGACCACGGGCAGCCCGGTGGCGGAGGCCTCCAGGTAGACGATGCCGAGCCCTTCGACGTCCAGGCCGCCCCGACGGGTCCGGCAGGGCATGGCGAAGACGTCCCCGGCGCCGTAGTGCGCGGGCAGCTCGGACCAGGGCACGGAACCGGTGAAGCGCACGGAGTCCGCCACCCCCCTCTCGTGGGCGAGGCGGCGCAGGTCCTTCTCGTAGGGGCCGCCGCCGACGATCAGCAGCACGGCGTCCGGCTCGGCCGCCAGGATCCGGGGCATGGCCAGGATCAGCGTGTCCTGCCCCTTGCGCGGCACCAGCCGGGAGACGCACACGACGACCGGCCGCCCGGTCAGTCCGAGCCGCTCGCGGACCTCGGCGCCGCCCGACTCCGGGTGGAAGGTCTTCTCGTCGACGCCGGGCGGCAGCTGCACCATCCGGCCGGCCGCCTGCACAGTCAGCGCGGTGGCGATCCGCGCGCGCGTGTACTCGCCGAGGTAGGTGAGGGTGTCCGTCGACTCCCCGATCCGGCGCAGCAGGTGCCGGGCGGCGGGCAGCTGGGCCCACCCGGCCTCGTGCCCGTGGGTGGTGGCCACGATCCGCCGGGCGCCCGCCTTCCTGAGCGCCGGGGCCATCAGCCCGAGCGGCGCGGCCGCCCCGAACCACACCGAGGTGCACCCGTGTTCCCTGAGCAGCCCGACCGCCCGGCGTGTGGCCTGCGGGGTGGGCAGCAGCATGGTCGTGCGGTCGCGTACGACAGGGAAGGGCTGCTCGGCGTCGAACGCGGCCGTGGCCCGGACGCCCTCCCGGCTCCGCTTCCAGGTGGAGGCGTAGACGACCAGCCGGTCCGGATCCAGACGCAGTGCCATGTTGTGCAGGAACGCCTGGATGCCGCCCGGCCGGGGCGGGAAGTCGTTGGTGACGATCAGGGTCTTGTGCATCGCCGCCGACCCTACCGAACCGGCCGTGCACCGGCGGGGGCGGCCGAGCCTGTGGCAGGCTCACAGCCGGGCAGGACATCATGTTCCCCTCGGACGGAAGCGGAACGACAGGGGATCGCGTGAAGAGCAACGGCGCCGGGTGGTCCCTGGCAGGGCTGTCGGTGACCTGGGCCGCGACCCGGCTGGTGGTCCTGCTCTACGCCTTCCGGGTGCTCGTCTTCCCGGGCGCGGACGTCACCTCCGACGTGTCCGTGATCTACCAGGGCTGGTACGAGGTGCTGCGCACCGGCGCCTTCCCGCTGGACGACGTGACCTGGCAGTACCCGCCCGCCGCCGCGCTGGCGATCCTCTCCCCCGCCGCCCTGCCCTTCCTCGGCTACACCCACGCCTTCTTCGTGCTGGCCTTCCTCGCCGACCTGGCCGTGCTGGGCCTGTTGCTGTACACCGGCCGCCGTCCCGGCAGGTCGCTGCGCGGCGCCTGGGTGTGGGTGGCGGGCGTCCCGCTGCTCGGCCCGACCGTGTACTCCCGCTACGACGTGATGGTGACCGCGGTCGCGGTGGCCGCGCTGCTCGCCGGTGCCCGGCACCCGCGGGTGATGGGCGCGCTGGCCGGCTTCGGGGCGATGCTCAAGGTGTGGCCGGCGCTGCTGCTGGTGGGCGCCGTGCGGCGCCGGGCCTGGGGCGCGGCGGCGGTGACGGCGTCGGGTCTGGCCGCGCTGTTCTCGGTCACCATGCCCGGCGCCTTCGCCTTCGTCACCTTCCAGCGGGACCGGGGCACCGAGGTGGAGTCGCTGGGTGCCCTGGTCTTCCATGTGGCACGGCACTTCGGCTGGCCGGGCGAGGTGCTGCTGAACTACGGATCGGTGGAGTTCCTCGGCCCGTACGTCGGCACGGTGAGCACCGTCGCGCTGGCGCTCACCGGGGCCTGCTTCGGCTGGCTGCTGCTGTGGCGGCTGAACGCGGACCGGCTGCGGACCCACACCCTGGCGGACGCCGCGTTCACCGCGGTGCTGATGTTCACCGTGACGAGCCGGGTGATCAGCCCGCAGTACCTGGTGTGGCTGGTCGGCCTGGCCGCGGTCTGCCTGTGCTTCCGGGCCGGCCGGATGGGCCCGCCCGCGCTGCTGGTGCTGGCCGCGACCTTCGTCACGGTGCTGGAGTTCCCGATCGGTTTCACGCACGTCGTGGCCAGCGACTGGTACGGCACCGGTCTGCTGCTCCTGCGCAACGGCCTGCTGATCGCCGCCTCGGTCAGCGCGGCCCGCCGCCTGTGGCGCTCCACCGTCATCCCGGTCCCCCTGCCCGCGCTGCCGAGCCAGAGCACCCCTTCGTCCCAGACCCCGGTGTCCTCCTGACCCCGGCCCGCGCGGCCGGCACCGCGACGGCCGCGCACTGTACGGCCATCGCGAGCGCCAGCGCCAGGCACACCCCCGGCAGCCCGAGCCCCGACAGGGCGTACGCGAGCGGCAGTTGGACGGCCGTGCCCAGCAGGGTCACCCGCAGCAGGGCGGGCGCCCCGCCGCTCCCCTCGAAGACCCCGCCGAGCGCGATGAACCCGGCCATCAGCAGCAGGTAGGGCCCGACGCAGCGCAGGAACAGCACGCCCTGGTGGGCGACACCGGGTCCGGCGCCGAAGGCGGCCATGATCCAGGGCGCGGTGACGGCCAGCAGCAGGGCCGCCGTGAGCCCCAGCGTCCCGGACACCAGGACGGCCTGCCGCCCGATGTCCCGGCGCGCGTCCCGGTCACCGGCGCCCCGGGTGTGCGCGGTGTGGATGGAGGCGGCCTGGCGTACGGCGTAGAAGGCCATGGTGGCGACGTACATCACCTTGTAGGCGATGGCGTAGGCGGCCACCGCCGTCACCCCGAGCCGCGCCACGATCGCCACCAGCAGCAGCGCGCCGCCCTGCCGGACGGTGAAGTCGGCGGACATCGGCAGCCCGGTGGTCAGCGTCCGGCGCAGGGCCGCGGCCAGGGGTTCGGCGGGGCGCTCCCGCGCCGCCGCCCGCAGCGGGGCGCCCCGGCGCAGGGCGGCCAGCCCGAACGCGAGGGCCACGGACCGGCACAGCACGGTGGAGGCGGCGGCACCGCGGACGCCGTACAGGTGGACGAGGAACGGGTCGCACACCAGGATCAGCCCGCCGGCCAGCAGGGCGAGCCGCATCGGGGTCCTGGTGTCGCCGGTGCCCTTCAGGATGCCGTCGACGAGCTGCTGGGCGAAGAAGACGGCCATGCCCGGCAGCGACAGGGCGAAGTAGGCGGTGGCGAGCCGGGGCGCGGCGCCCCCGTCGCCGAGCACCAGCCGGGCCAGGGGTTCGCGCAGCAGGTACCCGCCGACGGCGACCGGCGGGGTCACCAGTGCCCACAGCGCCACGCCTCCGCGTACCGCGGCCCGTACGGCGGCCGGGTCCCGGGCCCCCCGGGCGTGCGCGACCAGCACGGTGGTACCGGAGGCGAAGACCAGGGCGACTCCCAGCAGCACGTTCTCGGTGTTGGTCGCGACGGCGACGGCGGCCACGGCGGCGCCGCCGAGCCGGGAGACCCAGACGGTGTTGACGATCCCGGTGACGACGGAGGCGAGGAGCGAGAGGTAGACGGGGTGGGCGAGCGAGACGATCCGCCTGCGGTGGGCGCGGGCGTCCATGAGTTCCCCCTTCTGAGGTACCTCTCATCGAGGTAACTCGAAAAGAGGTACCATCAGGGGGAAGCCGCCCGCAAGGAGGATCCGCGTGCTCGAGCTGTCGATCCTGGGTTTCCTGGCCGAGGAACCGCTGCACGGATACGAACTGAAGGAGCGCATCACGGCACTGAGCGGACACGTCCGCCCGGTCAGCGACGGCGCCCTCTACCCGGCGATCAACCGTCTGGTCGCCGCGGGCAGGCTCGACGAACGCGCGGAGGACGGCGCGGGCGCCGCCCGGCGCCGGATGCTGTCGCTCACCGAGGCGGGCCGCGCGGACCTGCTGGAGCGGCTGCGGCACCCTAAGCAGGCGGACATCACCGACCAGGCGCGCTTCAACACGGTGCTCGCCTTCCTGCGCCACCTGCCGGACCCGGCCGAGCAGGCCGCCGTACTGGGCCGGCGCCTGGACTTCCTCCTGACCCCGGCGAGCTTCTTCTACCGGGACGGCGAGCCCGTACGGGCGGAGGAGGCCGGCGACCTGTTCCGGCAGGGCATGCTGCGGGTCGCCCGCGCCACCGGCCGGGCCGAGCGCGAGTGGCTGCGCGAGGCCATCGCCGTGCTGACTCAGCCGAGCCGGTCGCGCAGGTAGTCCTGCCACTGGGCGGTGAACGTCTCCGGTGTCGTGCCCAGCACATTCTTCAGCGCGTCCTCCACCGCTCCCGCCCGCTTGCCGTGCGCGCCGACGGCCCGGTAGAACGCGCCGAGCCGCGCCTCGCCCCAGCGGTCGGCGATCATCCGGCAGGCCAGCCAGCCGCCCTCGTACGCCCGGGCGAGGTCGACGGCGTCCGTGCTGAAGGCGAAGTCCTTGTCGGCCGGCAGCCGGGCCGGGACATGGCCGTCCTGGACCGCCCGCGCCAGCTCCGGCGCGGCCTGGGCCGCGGTGCGGCCCGTGCCGAGGTAGCCGGTCCAGTCGGCGTAGCCCTCGGAGAGCCACAGCGGGGTGGCGGCGTCGGTGTGGGCGCGGGTGGCCACGTGGGTGGTCTCATGGGTGAGCACGACCTGTTTGCCGACGTCGCCGAGGACGGCGTACGCCTCCGGATTGACGATGACCCGGTCTGCGGGCGCCCGGTCCGGTCCCCCCGCCTCGCCGGTGGTGACGGCGGCGATGCCCCGGTAGGAGGAGGCGGGCGAGCCGAGCAGCCCCGCCATGCCGTTCAGGGAGTCCGGTACGAGCACCACCACCCGCCGGGACCAGTCGGTGCCCCACTCCCGCGACACCGCCGGGACGGCGCGGTCGGCGAGCCGGACGTAGCCGCGCAGCTCGTCGGCGGACCGCCCCACGCCGAGCACCAGGCTGTGCGCGCCCCGCGCGGCCATCACCGTGCCCTGGTCCCACAGTTGCTGCCCGGCCTTCCTGGCGGGCCGGTCGGCGGTGACGTACCAGGCCCCGTCGGCGGTACGGCCGAGGGTGAGGGTACGGTCGGCGGTGACGGGCGCCTTGTCGTAGCCCCGTACCCGGTAGCGCAGTTCGGCGTCGGCCGTGGCGGTGGCGCCGCGGCGGCGCAGGCCGGTCAGGCGGTAGGTCCAGGACGCCAGCGGCACCGCCCGCAGCCGCCCGTACTGCGCGGGGCCGCCGGTCCTGTCGTACGCCGTCTCGTCGTGGTGCAGCAGGGCCACCGCCCGCCGGTCGAGCATCCGCTGCACCTCGGCCTTCACCGGGTCGGTGCCGGACGCTCCGCCGCACCCGGTCAGTGCGGCGAGCAGCAGACAGAGCCCCACCACCGGGGTGCCCCACGCCCGTCCGCGACCAGCCACTTTCCGATCGTACGGCCCGGCGCGAGAAAGTCAGGGCCGGGTGACCGAGGAGACCGGCATCATCCCGACCGGGTCGTAGCGCACCGGTGCGCCCGGATAGGGCGCGTGGATCACCTGGCCGTGGCCCACGTACAGGGCGACATGTCCGGCGTCCGGCCGGTAGACGACCAGGTCACCGGGCCGGGCCTGGGAGAGCGGGACCCGCCGGCCGGCGTAGCGCTGCTCCTGCGAGGTGCGCGGCAGATGGACGCCCGCCTGCGCGTACGACCACTGCGTCAGGCCCGAACAGTCGAAGCCGGAGGGGCCGCCTGCGCCCCAGACGTAGGGCCGGCCGACGGCGGAGCGGGCGGCGGCGACGGCCGCGGCGGCGCGGGCGTTCGGGGCGTCGGCGCCGAAGAGGTCCGGGATGCCGGGCACACCCGGGATCCCGGCGCGGCCGGAGCGGGAGGCCCGCTCGTAGGCGGTGCGCTCGTCGTCCGGCAGGGAGTTGAGCAGCCGCCGGGCCGTGGCGAGCTTCCTCTCCACGGTGCGCTTGTGGGAGGCGACCGCCTTGCGGCTCCGCTCCAGCTCGGCGAGGTTCCCGGCGGTCTCGGTGCGCTCCTGGGCGAGTTCGCGCATCGCGGACCGCAGTTCCTTCAGCCGGCCGGCCTGCCGGGCGCCGATCCGGTCGAGCGTGGCGGCCTTGTCGAGGTAGCCGCCGGGGTCGTCGGAGAACAGCAGAGCGACGGCCGGGTCGATGCCGCCGGAGCGGTACTGGGCACCGGCCAGTGAACCGAGTTCCTCTCGCAAGGCGTTGACGTGCTGCTGCTGGCGGGCGATCCGGTCCTGGGCCCGGCCCACCTCCTCGCGCAGCGTGTCGGCGCGCTCGTCGGCCTTGTCGTAGGCCTCGGTAGCCTGCTCGGCCTCGCGGTAGAGCCGGTCCACCTCGGCACGGGTGTCGGCGTGCGGCGCGGCGTCCGCGGAGACGGCGCCGAACGCGGCGGTCGCGACGGACAGCACACTCAGGGCGGCGCCGGCGCCCCGGTCGAACCCGGTCGGTGCAAGGCGGCGATGGGACCCCACGGGATGCCGCACTCCTTCCGCTGGCGGATGTCTGGAAAAGCTCGCCAGACAGTAACCGCGCGGACACACACCGTCCAAAGCCGGCCGGAGCCCCCCGGGGTCCCCCGACGCGAAACCCCGCCGCTGACGCAGGTCAACGGCGGGGCGTGGAGTCAGTTTCCGGTTGTCGCGAATCGCCCGTTCGGGCGGCACACGCAGGGTCAGACGCGGACGCCGAACTGGAACGGCATGTTGTTGATCGACTCGTAGCGCACGACCGCGCCCGTGTGCGGGGCGTGCAGGACCTGGCCGTTGCCCGCGTAGAGACCGACGTGGTGGTGGTCGGCGTAGAAGATGACCAGGTCGCCGACCTGGAGGTCACTCATGCTGGAGATGACCGTGCCGGCACCGGCCTGGGCCTCGGAGGTGCGCGGGATGGAGACGCCGGCCTGAGCGTAGGCCCAGGAGGTCAGGCCCGAGCAGTCGAAGGAGGACGGGCCGGAGGCGCCGTAGACGTAGGGCGAGCCGATCTTGCTCTGCGCGGCGGAGAAGGCGGCGGCGGCCCGGCCGGAGGCGGCCTTGCTGTCACCGAGGTTCACGCGCTCGGTGGAGGAGCGGCTGGCGCGGTTCTGCTCCGCGGCGAGGGCCGCCTTCTCCTTGGCCGTCAGGGTGTTGAGCAGCTTCTGGGCCTCGGCGAGCTTGCCCTGGACTTCCTTCTTCTTCTTGCCCAGCTCGGTGCGGGTGGAGGCGAGGTCCTTGAGCTTCTCGGTCGCCTCGGCGCGCTCCTGGGCCAGTTCGCGCTGCTTGTCCTGGATCTTCCTCAGCGCCTCGACCTGCTGGCCGCTCAACTGGTCGAGCGTGGAGGCCTTGTCGAGGAAGTCGTCCGGGTCCGAGGAGAGGAACAGCTGGACCGAGGGGTCGATGCCGCCGGCGCGGTACTGGGCGGTGGCCAGCGAACCGAGGCCGTCGCGCAGCTTGTTCAGGTCCTCCTGGCCGCGGGCGACGTTGTCCTGGATGGTGGAGATCTCCTTCTGGAGCTTCTCCTGCTTTTCCTTGGCCCCGTTGTACTTCTCGGTGGCCTGCTCCGCTTCCTCGTAGAGCTTGTCGACCTTCGCCTTGACCTCGCTCTTGCTCAGCTTCTCGCTGGGCGCGGCGTTGGCGGCGTTCGCGCTGAGCGCGACGGCGGCCGCGGCCGCGGTGGTCAGCACGGTGACACGCGTGCGACTGGGCTGCTTGGGTCGACGGTGAGACGCCACGACAGGCGAACTCCTTCTCGTGAGTGATCACCCGCTCGGAGGTTCGAGCCCAGACCCTAGTGACCCTCTTGTGATCAGATCAAATCCTCACACCAAAAAACCTCGTCACGCAATGCATTCTTTGCACATAACCCACATGGAGTTAAGCCCGGTTGACGCTACGTTGCGTGACGGATCCGTCAATTCGGGCTTTAAACCTCTACGGTTCCGTTTTCAGGACAGTCGCTTGAGAAGCACCGCAGAAGCCACCGGACGCGCCCCCGCCTTGGCGACCCCGTCGGCCACCTCGCGGTCGGTCGAGGCGACGATGACCGGACGGCCCGGCGGTTCCGCGCGCACCAGCTGCCGGATGAGCTCGTCGGCCGTGACACCCGGCTTGGAGAACAGCACGCGCACCCCGCGCGGCGGCGCGAGCAGCACCGGAGCGGCCAGTTCGGCCCCGTCGAAGACGCAGGTGACCTCGGCGCCGGTCTGGGCGGCCAGCTGGGAGAGCTGACCGAGCAGCCGCAGACGCTGCTTCTCCAACGGCATCTGCGGATAGCCGGTCTTGGTGACGTTGTAGCCGTCGACCACCAAGTGCGCCTGGGGCAGGGCGAGAAGCTGGTCGAGGATGGCCGGGTCGTGCTCGGACAACGCCCGCGCCGCGATGTCCTTCGGGGTCATTCGTCCCGGTTCGACCGCGTCCACCGTCTCCGCCGGCCGCACCGACACCGGGGGCAACGCCAGCTCCCGGCGCAGCCCCTGGGTGGCGTCCAGCAGGGTGTCGAGAAGCAGCCGGACGCGCATGTCCTCGACACTGCGCCCCTCGCGCGCCGCCCTGCGCGTGGCCTCCAGCGCGGCCTCGGCCTCGCTCAGGCGGGTCTTGAGCCGCCGCGCCTCGCTCTCCGCGGCGGACACCTGGCCGTGCGCCTCGGCGCGGACGGCCTCGATCTCCCCCCGCACCCTGCGCAGCGCCGCCTCACCGCGCTTGACGTCACTGAGGGCGGCGCGGAGCTTGCGGTGAAGCGATTCGGCTTCCCTCTTGGCCGCGTCCAGCTCGACGCGCAGCCGTTCGGTTTCGGCCCGGGTCTGCTCACGGGCCCGCTCGAGCTCCTCGCGGAGCCGCTCCAGCTCGGCGCGGCTCTCCTCGTCGGCACGCTCGGCGTCCGCCCGCTGGGCCTCCTCGCCGGCCGCGGTCACCAGCTTCACCCAGCCGGCGGGGCGCAGTACATAGGCCGCGGCCGCCACATCGAGCGGGTCCGCGGCCGGGGGCGGGGAACCTGAGTCGAGGGCGCCGGTGAGTTCCGGCTGGGCCTCTCTGAGCTTCTCGCCGATGCGCTGGCGGAACAGCGGATCGGTCTCCAGGGCCGAGGCCATCGCGTTGCCCGCGAACTTGGCGCGACGGTTGGGGGCGAAACGGGCGTACTGTCTGAGCTGCGCAGGCAGTTCGGCCACCGTCAGCCCGCCGAAGCCGTCCGAGACGATCTGCACGACCCGCCGTCGCACGCCGTCGGGCAGCGGACGGTCAAGCACCTCGGCGGTGCCGTCGCCCGGCCCCTCGCCCGTGGTCTCCACCATCCGTCACACCCCACTACATGCGCGACCGCTCCGTCTCAGGAGTCGGCGCCCGGCCTGTCCACGAGTTCCACCTGGTCCACCGCGTTGCACCAGCGGCAGCGCACCGACTCGATGGTCTCACTGACCACCTCGCGCTCCTCGACCCTGGGCTCACCGGCGAGGTCGAGGTGGACGTACTCGACGACCTTCGACGAGCGGGTCACGTCGAAGCGGGTGAGGTTGCCGCAGAGCGTGCAGCGCCACCGGGTCTGGGCGGTCGGCAGGGGAACCGGCATCGTGACTGTTCGCTTCCTTCTAGTGTCCGTGACGCGTGCTCTCCGCGACGCGTGTGGCTCGTAACCCTACGGCCTGGCGGTCCTTCGCCGCCCGTCCGTCCACGGCGGCGAGGCGGTCTGTTCGCTTGCGTCCGGTTACGTCATGATCTGTGTCCGTGACCAGCAACTGGAGCGCGGTGGCCGCCGGGGCCCTCGAGCGGGTCCGGCGCTCGCCGGCGCCGATGACGTACGCCCTGATCGGCCTGTGCTGCCTGCTCTTCCTGCTCGGGCCGGCGGCCGGGCTGAACCCGGCGTACGGCTCCGGAAACGCGCTGCTCGCCGCCCAGCGGGCCTACTTCCGGCACTGGGGCGTCATCCCCGCCGAGCTCTTCGACGGCCCGGCCCGGGCGGTCCTCACCCCGGCAACGGCACTGTTCGTGCACGGCAGCTGGGTGCATCTGCTGGGCAACATGCTCTTCCTCTACGTCTTCGGGGCGATGACCGAGGAACGGATGGGCCGCGTGCGGTTCACCCTCTTCTACATCGGCTGCGGCTACCTGGCGCTCCTCGGCTACGCCGCCGCCAACGCCACCTCCGAGCAGTCCCTGGTCGGGGCCTCGGGGGCGATCTCGGCGGTCCTCGGCGCGTTCCTGTACCTGTTCCCCGCCGCTCGTGTGACCAGTCTCCTCCCCTTTCTGTTCTTTCTCCCCCTGCGCTTTCCCGCCTGGGTCGTCCTGCCCTTCTGGGCGGCCCTGCAGTGGCTGGCGGCGCGCCGCGCGCCCCAGGGCCCCGGCGTGGCCTACCTGGCCCACCTGGTGGGCTTCGGGCTGGGCTTCGTCCTCGCGTGGGTGCTGTTCGGGCGGGCCACTAGAGTTGAGCCCGCCCCAGCTCCGGCCCCCGAGGGAGAGAACCAGCCGTGATCACCGCGATCGTGCTCATCAAGACCAGCGTGGACCGGATCCCCGAGATCGCGGAGCAGATCGCCGCGCTGGACACCGTCAGCGAGGTCTTCTCGGTCACCGGCACCTACGACCTGATCGCCATGGTCCGGGTCCGGCAGCACGAGGACCTGGCGGACGTCATCCCCGGCCGGATCAGCAAGATCCCCGGCGTGGAGGCCACCGACACGCACGTGGCGTTCCGCACCTACTCCCAGCACGACCTCGAGGCGGCCTTCGCGATCGGGCTGGACAACTAGGCCCGGCGGACCGGCCCCGGGAGGGACGGTGCCGCCGGACGCCGCCGCCCAGGGCCGGGTCGTACGCCCACGCCGTGGCGCCGTGGGCGGCCCGCCTGCGGGGGGAGAGGAGGGGGCTCCCCGATGCCGCCCGCCTCGGCGCCGGCCCAGGACGACCTCGCACGGGCCGATCACGGGGGCCGCGGTGCTCAGACGGCCGGGACGCAGCGGCCGTTCTCGGTGCGGTAGTCCCACTTCGCGCCGTCCCGCACGAGCTCCCGCACGGCGTCCACGAACCGCTCCACGTGCTCGTCCGGCGTGCCCGCGCCGAAGCTGACGCGGACGGCGTTGAGGGACTTCTCGCCCGGCGCGGCCTCGGGCGCGCCGCATTCGCCCTGGGTCTGCGGGTCGCTGCCGAGCAGGGTGCGCAGCAGGGGGTGGGCGCAGAACAGGCCGTCGCGGACGCCGATGCCGTACTCGGCGGAGAGGGCGGCGGCGAAGTGCGAGCTGTTCCAGCCCTCGACCACGAAGGAGAGGACGCCGACGCGCGGGGCGTCGTCGCCGAAGAGGGAGAGCACCCGGACCTCGGGGACCTCGGCGAGGCCCTCACGGACCCTGGCGATCAGCTGCTGCTCGCGGGCGACCAGGGCGTCGAAGCCCGCCTCGTCGAGCGCCTTGCACGCCGAGGCGATGGCGTAGGCGCCGATGACGTTCGGGGAGCCGGCCTCGTGGCGGGCGGCGGTGTCGTGCCACTCCACGTCCACTCCCCCGTCCGTGCGCCGGGCGACCTTGCGGCTGGCGCCGCCGCCCGCGAGGTACGGCTCGGCCGCGCGCAGCCAGTCCGCGCGCCCGGCCAGCACGCCGGAGCCGAACGGGGCGTACAGCTTGTGCCCGGAGAAGGCGACCCAGTCGACGTCGAGGTCCCGGACGGACACCGGGTGGTGCGGGGCCAGCTGGGCGGCGTCCAGGACGATCCGGGCGCCGTGCGCGTGGGCGGCGGCGGCGAGTTCCCGGACCGGCCACAGCTCGCCGGTGACGTTCGAGGCGCCGGTGACGCACACCAGGGCCGGGCCGTAGGGGTCGCGGTCGGCGAGGGCCCGCTCCAGCGTCTCGACGGCCTGCCGGGGGGTGCGCGGGGCGTCGAGGTAGCTGACCCGCGCGTCCTGCCAGGGCAGCAGCGAGGCGTGGTGCTCGGTCTCGAAGACGAACACCTGGCAGTCGGCGGGGAGCGCGCGGGCGAGCAGGTTCAGGGAGTCCGTGGTGGACCGGGTGAAGACCACCTGGTCGTCCTCCCGGCAGCCGAGGAACGCGGCGACGGTCTTCCGGGCGTTCTCGAAGAGGTCGGTGGACAGCTGGGAGAGGTAACCGGCACCCCGGTGCACGCTGCCGTAGTACGGGGCGTACGCGGCCACGTCGTCCCAGACCCGCTGGAGCGCGGGGGCGCTGGCCGCGTAGTCGAGCGCGGCGTAGGTGACCTCGCCACCGGTGACGAGCGGCACGGTGACGTCCCGGCCGAGGACGGGCAGCGGGGCGAGGACGGACTGGTCGGCGGCGACGGCGGAGACGGACATGGGTGTACTCCCGTGGAGGCAGGCGGAACTCACCGGGCGAGCGGACGGCGCTCGAGCTCGGACGAGGTGAAAAAGGGGGATGCGGAGGCGGGGCTCTGCGCCCTAACGCATTCGCTTGCTCACGGAAGGCTCCTCGACGACCAGGACCCCTGGCGTGCGAGGGGTCCGCGCTTGCCACAGACCTCGCTGCCTGCGGCCCGGTCTTCACCCGGGGCACCCCGCCACGGACGGAGGGTTGCCGGACAGTCGGCCGGGGCCGTATGACTGTCACTCATGACCTGGCAGTGAACCTACGCGAACCGATCACCGGACCGCAACCCGTGTCCGGATCGCGGGACGCCCTTCTCGCGGCACGGTCAGCGGACGACGTGGTGCCGGCGCCGGGACCAACGCGCGCCGAACAGCACCAGGTCGGCCACGAAGACCACCACGCCGATGACCAGGAGGTAGAAGAGCCCGTGCGCCGCCACCCCGATGAGGCCCAGGATGACCGCCACGAGGATGAGGAACAGGAAGAGTGCCATCGGTGACCACGTCCTCGGTCCGGGCCGGTCAGCAGCGTCAGTGGCGTCAGCCGCGCGCGAGGCGGCGTCCGCGTTCGGCACCGGCCTCGTAGGGCCTGTCGTAGTGCTCGAAGATCTCGTGTTCCCGCTCGGCCGGCAGAACGTCGTCCATCCCCATGGAGGGCGCCTTGCGCACCTGCCCGCGCGGATGGGCCACCTTCACATAACCGGGTCCCAGGGTCGCCTCGTCGAGGGGGACGAAGACGAGCCGGTGCCGGGTCGGCAGCCCGGTGCGGACGGTCGCCATGGCGGGCGTGTCGGTGGTGGTGTCCACGTAGACCGCTTCGAGGGCCCCGATCTTGCGGCCCCTGGGATCGATCACGTCGCGGTTGCGCCACTCACGGACGTCAGCTGAGTGGATCATGTCTCGCTCCTCGGGCCCGCCCTCCCGGACACCGCACACCCTGGAGCGGAGCGGCCGCGGGAGGGCTACCACGCTTTTCACTGTACTCCCGCGGCCGCCCGGCGCTACGCGTTGCTCGCGGCCACCCAGCGCTCCAGGACCCGCTTCGCCGCCCCCGAGTCGATCGACCTGGCCGCCTTGCGCATCCCGGCGCGGATCTGCGCGGCCAGCGGCTCCTCCGTCGGGTCCAGGGCCACCAGGGCCGCCGCCGAGTTCAGCAGGACGGCGTCGCGCACGGGGCCCGGCTCGCCGTCGAGGAGCCGGAGGGCGACCTCGGCGTTGTACGACGGGTCACCGCCGCGCAGGGCCTCCACCGGCACCAGCTCGATGCCGACGTCGCGCGGGTCGAAGCTCTCCTCGGTGACCTTGCCGTCGCGCACGACCCAGACGCGTGAGGTGGCGGTCGTGGTCAACTCGTCGAGGCCGTCGTCGCCGCGGAAGACCAGGGAGGAGTTGCCGCGCTCCGCCAGGACACCCGCGATCATCGGCGCCAGGCGGGGGTCCGCGACGCCGACCGCCTGCGCCTTCACCTTCGCCGGGTTGGTCAGCGGCCCGAGCGCGTTGAAGACCGTCCTGATGCCCAGCTGGCCGCGCGCGGCGGCCACGTGGCGCAGCGCCGGGTGGAACTTCACCGCGAAGCAGAAGGTGATGCCCGCCTCCTCCGCGACCTCGGCCACCCGCCCGGGCGTCAGGTTCAGGTTGACGCCCAGCTTCTCCAGGACGTCCGAGGAGCCGGACGCCGAGGAGGCCGCCCGGTTGCCGTGCTTGACGACCTTCGCGCCCGTGCCGGCCACCACGAGCGCCGACATGGTGGAGATGTTCACCGTCCTCGCGCCGTCGCCGCCCGTGCCCACGATGTCGACCGTGCGGCCGGACACCTCGATCACGTTGGCGTGCTCGTACATCGCCCGGACCACGCCGGTGATCTCCTCGACGGTCTCGCCCTTGGCGCGCAGCGCCACCACGAAACCGGCGATCTGCGCGTCGGTGGCCTCGCCGCGCATGATCTGGTCCATCGCCCAGGCCGTCGCGTCGGCGCTCTGGTCGCGGCCGTACAGCAGGGCGTTCAGCACCTCGGGCCAGGAACGGCCCGCCGTGGTGTCGCCTCCAGCGGGGGTCACAGCGCTCATCAGCCGCTCCTGGTCGTCGTGGAATAGTCCGCCCCCACCCTATCCAGCCCGGGGCACGGCGAAGGGCCCCGTCCGAACACCGGACGGGGCCCTTCATGCGCGGCGTGGCGTGCGCAGCGATCAGTGGTGGCCGTGGCCGCTCGTGATCTCCTTGTACTCGTCGACGGTCGGCTTCGGGATCTGGTTGTCCTCGCCGTAGTAGGCGCTGCTGAGCTTGGCGCGCAGCTTCTCGGAACCCTTGACCTTCCGCTCGACGCCGTTCTCGTCGACCGTCGGGCCGATCTCGGCCGGCTCGTACTGGTGGTGGGCCGTGAGGGTGTGCAGCTGCTCCTGGCTGAGCGGCTCGTGGACCTCGATGAACTCACCGTGCGGCAGGCGCTTGATGATGCCGGTCTCGCGGCCGTGCAGCACCTTGTCGCGGTCGCGGCGCTGCAGGCCGAGGCAGATCCGCTTGGTGATGATGAACGCGAGGACCGGTCCGGCGAAGAAGCCGATCCGGACGAACCAGGTGACCGCGTTGATCGACAGGTGGAAGTGGGTGGCCCACAGGTCGTTGCCACCGCCGACCAGACCGATCATGTACACGGTGACCCAGGCGACGCCGAACGCGGTACGCGTCGGGGCGTTGCGCGGGCGGTCCAGGATGTGGTGCTCGCTCTTGTCGCCGGTGACCCAGGACTCGATGAACGGGTAGACCGCGATGGCCGCCAGCACGACACCGAAGAGGACCAGCGGGATGAACACGCCCAGGACGAGCGTGTGGCCCCAGAAGTTGATCTCCCAGCCCGGCATGTACCGGACGAGGCCCTCGGCGAAGCCCATGTACCAGTCGGGCTGGGCGCCGGTGGACACCTGGTCCGGGCGGTAGGGGCCCATGGCCCAGATCGGGTTGATCTGGGCGACCGCCGCGATGGCCGCGATGACACCGAAGACCAGGAAGAAGAAGCCTCCGGCCTTGGCCATGTAGACCGGCAGCAGCGGCATGCCGACGACGTTCTTGTTGCTCTTGCCGGGGCCCGCGAACTGCGTGTGCTTGTGGTAGAAGACCAGGATCAGGTGGCCCACGACCAGGCCGAGCATGATGCCCGGCAGCAGCAGGATGTGGATCGAGTAGAACCGGGCCACGAAGTCGTGGCCGGGGAACTCGCCGCCGAAGAGGAAGAACGAGATGTACGTGCCGACGATCGGCATGGACAGGATCGCGCCCTCGGTGAAGCGGACACCGGTGCCGGAGAGCAGGTCGTCCGGGAGCGAGTAACCGGTGAAGCCGGTGAACATGCCCAGGACGAACAGCAGGAAGCCGAACAGCCAGTTGATCTCACGCGGCTTGCGGAACGCGCCGGTGAAGAACACGCGCATCATGTGCACGAACATGCCGGCCAGGAAGATCAGCGCGGCCCAGTGGTGGATCTGCCGGATGAGCAGGCCACCGCGCACGTCGAAGGAGATGTGCAGGGTCGAGCTGAACGCCTCGCTCATCAGCTGGCCCTGCAGCGGGACGTAGCTGCCGTGGTACTCCACCTCGTTCATCGACGGGTGGAAGAACAGCGTCAGGTACACACCCGTGAGGATGATGATGATGAAGCTGTAGAGGCAGACCTCACCCAACATGAACGACCAGTGGTCGGGGAAGATCTTGCGCATGTTGGCCTTGGCCAGGGAGTAGATCCCGAGCCGGCCGTCGGCCCAGTCGGCGACGCGCTCGCCGGCCGGTGCCTTCCCGCGGGTGCGGGGCTGGTCGTTGGCTGCAGTACTCATCCGCGCTCCCAGAATGCAGGACCGACGGGCTCCTCGAAGTCGCCGAGCGCCTGGAGGTAACCGTCTCCGTTCACGCCGATGCGGAGCTGGGGCAGGGCGTGACCGGCGGGGCCGAAGATCACTCGGGCACCGTCGGAGAGGTCGAAGGTGGACTGGTGGCACGGGCACAGCACGTGGTGCGTCTGCTGCTCGTACAGCGAGATCGGGCAGCCGACGTGGGTGCAGATCTTCGAGTACGCGACGATGCCCTCGTGCGACCACGCGAGCTCGCGCTTGTCCTTGATGTTGTCCGGCTGGAGCCGGATGATCATCAGGGCCGCCTTGGCGATCTCGTTCTGGAAGTCCTCGTTCGCCTCCTCCAGGCCCTCGGGCTTGGCGAAGGTGAGCGAGCCGACCTGGACGTCCTCGGGACGCAGCGGCTGGTTGGTGTTCATGTTGACCAGCAGCTTGCCCTTGGCCCACAGCGTGTGGCGGAGCTTGGACTCGGGCAGCGGGCCGAGGTCGCGCAGCAGGACGACGCCGGAGAGCGGCACCAGGGTGAGCGCGCCGAACATCGTGTTGCGGATCAGCTTGCGTCGGCCGAGCGCCGACTCCTTGGCGCCCTGCTTGAAGTCCGCGTGGACCTTCGCCCGGACCTCCGGCGAGGCCGCGATCGGGTGACGCTCGTCGGCGACCTCGACGTCGGACATCAGGGTGCGGGCCCAGTGGACCGCGCCCGCGCCGATGCAGAACAGCGCCGTGCCGAGGCACAGGCCCAGCGCGAAGTTGAGCGCGCTGATGTGCCCGATCGGGAAGACGAAGACCGACCTGTCGGCCGGGATCGTCACGTAGGAGGCGATGAAGCCGACGGTGGCCAGCATCGACACCGTGAACAGCAGGGCGACCATGCGCTCGGACCGCTTGGCGGCCCGCTCGTCGATGTCCTGGATCCGGTGCTCGTGCGGCGGCAGCCCCGGGTCGGCGAACGGGTTCTCCTCGTCCGCGACGCCCACGGCGCCGTGCGTGGTGTCCTGCGCGGCGGGCAGGTTCTCTTCTGGAATGTCTTGGCTACTCATGACTTCTTGGCCTTTGCGGTCCGAGCGGCGACCCAGACGGCGACCGCAACAAGTGCGCCGAGACCGAAGATCCACGCGAACAGACCCTCGCTGACCGGCCCGAGGCCGCCCAGCTCAAGACCGCCGGGGTTCACCGTCTCATCGCCGTTGACCGCGTGCAGGTACGCGATGATGTCCTTCTTGTTCTTCTCCGACATGGTGGTGTCGGGGAAGGACGGCATGTTCTGCGGGCCGGTCTGCATGGCCTCGTAGATGTGCTTCGGGTCGACGCCCTCCAGGGAGGGGGCGAACTTGCCCTTGGTGAGCGCACCGCCCTTGCCGGTGAAGTTGTGGCACTGCGCGCAGTTGGTCCGGAACAGCTCGCCGCCCTTGGCGATGTCACCGTCGCTCGGGTTGTACTGCTGCGAGGTCGGCACGTTCGGGCCGGCGCCCAGGGAGGCGATGTACGCCGCCAGCTGGTCGATCTGGGCCTGCGTGTAGATGTTCTTCTTCTTCTCGACCTGCGCGCCCTGGGAGGTGGCGGCCGGCATACGGCCGGTGCCGACCTGGAAGTCGACGGCCGCGGCGCCCACGCCCACCAGGCTCGGCCCGTCGGAGGAGCCCTGCCCACGGGTGCCGTGGCAGCTGGCGCAGCCGACCTCGTAGAGCTTCTTGCCCTCCTGAATGGTCAGGGACTGGGAGGATTCATCGGCCTGCGCCTTGCTCGCGGGCGCGAACGCGGCGTACAGCCCCCCAGTGGCCGCCAGCGCGAGGAGAAGGACGACGACCGCTGCCAGCGGATGGCGTCGTCGTGCGGAGAGCTTTTTCACGGATTACCCCGGTGTCAGGATCTTCTGCGTCGATGCTTCTGGATGTGTGCGGGAAGGGTCCCGGCTACTTGATCAAATAGATCGTGGCGAAGAGGCCGATCCAGACGACATCGACGAAGTGCCAGTAGTAGGACACGACGATCGCGGCGGTCGCCTGCTCGTGCGTGAACCTCTTTGCCGCGTAGGTGCGGCCGAGGACCAGCAGGAAGGCGATGAGACCGCCCGTCACGTGCAGGCCGTGGAAGCCGGTGGTCAGGTAGAACACCGAGCCGTACGGATCGGAGGAGAGCGAGAGCCCGTCCTTCTTCACCAGCTCCGTGTACTCGAAGATCTGACCGCCGATGAAGATCGCACCCATGATGAAGGTGACGATGAACCAGCCCCGGAGCTTCTTCACGTCACCGCGCTCGGCCGCGAACACGCCGAGCTGGCAGGTGAGGGAGGAGAGCACCAGGATCGTGGTGTTCGTCGCCGAGAACGGAAGGTTCAGGCTCGAGGCCATCTCCTTCCAGTGCGCCGGACCCGTCACCGATCGCAGGGTGAAGTACATCGCGAAGAGGGCCGCGAAGAACATCAGCTCGGAACTCAGCCAGATGATGGTTCCGACGCTGGTGAGGTTCGGCCGGTTGACCGACGGGTGCGCGTGCCCGGTATCTACTGTCGTTGCTGTCGCCACGACCGACATTATGTCGGTCGCTTATCTCGCCCTCACTCCGGGGGGTGCCGTTCGGAGTGTTCGCAGGATGTGCTGGGCCCGTATGGCCCATCGGACGGACTTTCGCAGTCGTGTTCGGATCAGTGTTGACAGGGTGCCCGAGGGGGTAGCATCCGCCGCATCGGTCCTGTCCGTACGACGGCGTAACGACGGCGTGCGCCCCCTGTGTATCGGAGGAACTATGCAGCCGACCGCCACGGTGCTGGTCTACAGCGACGACTCCAACACCCGCGAGCAGGTCCGGGTCGCCACGGGGCGCCGGCCGGCTCCCGACTCGCCCGTGGTGGAGTTCGTGGAGTGCGCGACACCGCACGCGGTCCTCGCGGAGCTGGACAAGGGCGGCATCGACGTCTGCGTCCTGGACGGTGAGGCCGTGCCCATGGGAGGCATGGGGATGTGCCGGCAGATCAAGGACGAGATCTTCGACTGCCCGCCGGTCCTGCTGCTGATCGGGCGGCCGCAGGACGCGTGGCTGGCGACCTGGAGCCGGGCCGACGCGGCGGTGACGCTGCCCGTCGACCCGGTGGAGTTCGCGTCGGCGCTGGCTTCCCTGCTGCGGAAGAAGAAGCTGCTGAGCGCGTAGGACGCGCGGGGCGCGGAGGTTCGCGCCCTTCCCGTCCGTCACACCGGCCTCCCCGTCACACCGCCGTCGGCTGGAGTCTCTCCGCGTCCTGCTGCGGGACCACGCCGGCGGACGTGCCGCCGGTCAGGGCGCTGCCGGTGAGCCACTTGTTCCAGTCGAGGTTCCAGTCGCCGAAGCCGTTGCCGAAGGGCTCCATCGGGTGGCCGCCCGTGTTGACGACCTTGACGATGTCACCCGGGTGGACGATGTCGAAGAACCACTCCGCGTTGGCCGTGCTCATGCCGGTGCAGCCGTGGCTGACGTTCGCGTACCCCTGGGAGCCGACGGACCACGGGGCCGCGTGCACGTACTCGCCCGACCAGGTGACGCGGGTGGCGTAGTAGACCGGCAGGTCGTACGAGTCCGAGGTGCCCTCGGCGATGCCGACGGTGGTGCTGCGCATGCGTACGAACGGCTCCTTCTCCAGCACGACCTTGACGCCGTTGCGGGTCTCGAAGCCGGGCTTGCCGGTGGTGATGGGGATCTGTCTGATCACCGCGCCGTTCTTGTAGACCGTCATCTGGTGGGTCGCCCCGTCCGTGAGGGCCTCGATCCGGTCCCCGATGGTGAGCTTCAGGGGCTTGGCCGCGCCGCCGCCCCAGAGGCGGTCGTTGATCCTGACGCCGTCCAGGTTGCTGTGCACCTGGAGGGTGGCGTGCGCGGGCCAGTAATCCCTGGGGCGGTAGTGGAGTTCCTTGCCGTCCACCCAGTACCAGGAGCCGGTCACGGCCGGGACGGAGTCGACCCTGAGGGCACGTTCGACGACGGCCCGCTGCGCCTTGTCCTTGACCTCCTGGTTCAGCTTCGCCGTGATGGGCTGGCCGACGCCGAACGCGCCCGCGCCGGGTCCGAAGGCGACTTCCAGACGCTTGGTGGTGGTGGGCTTGCTGGTGTCGAAGGTGAGGGTCCGGCGGCCGGGTGCCCCGTCCTCGTCCTCCGTGCTGATCCGCACCGTGTAGTGGGCGTCGGCGGCCAGCGGGGCGGTGCTGTGCCAGCGGCTGCCGTCGGCGGCGAGTTCGCCCGCCACATAGCGTCCCGTGGCGTCCACGGCGGTGACGTCCGTGATGCGCCCGTCGCCCTCTGCGGTGACCTCGAGGGGCTTGTCCGGGTCGGCCTTCTTCCCGTCGCCGGGGAGGCCGCTGAAGGAGATCTGGTCCGACGCGTCGTACGGCTTGTCCGCCAGAGGGTTGCCGTCCGATCCGCAGGCGGTGACGCCCGCGCCGAGGGCGGCCATCAGCAGGGCGCAGCTGACGACGGTGCGGGTGCGCGGAGAGGTGCTCATGAGATCACGCTAAGGAGCTTTGTCGACCTGAGCGCGCTGAACGGGGCGGACGGGGGACGCGCCGTGCGGCAACGGCGGGAGCCCGGACCTCCTGGCGGAGTGTCCGGGCTCCCGGTGCGCGGCATGTGCGTGCGTACTACTGGGTGCGGTTCTCACCGTGGTAGTACTCGAAGACCCAGCCGAACAGGCCGAGCAGGATGATCGGTGCCGCGAAGTAGATCAGCCACCAGCCGACCGCGATGCTGAGGAAGGCGATCGCACCGCCGGTGCCGAGCATGAGCGGCTGCCAGCTGTGCGGGCTGAAGAAGCCCAGCTCGCCCGCGTCGTCCGCGACATCGGCCTCCTTGTTGTCCTGGGCACCCACGTCGACCCGCCGGGCGGTGAAGCCCAGGTAGAAGCCGATCATGATGCACAGGCCGAAGGCCAGGAAGAGTGCCGTGGTGCCGGCCGGCTCCTTCGACCACACGCCGTACACGATGGCGATGGTCAGGACGAAGAAGCTCAGCCAGATGAACATCCGGCCCTGGATCTTCACTTGCCGGCCTCCTTGCTGCCCGCGATGGCGCTGCTGCTGCCGTGGCCGGCGTGCTCGAGCTGCTCAAGAGCGGCGATCTCGGGGTGGTGCAGGTCGAACGCCGGGGATTCGCTGCGGATCCGCGGCAGGGTGAGGAAGTTGTGCCGGGGCGGCGGGCAGGACGTCGCCCATTCGAGCGAACGGCCGTAGCCCCACGGGTCGTCGACGCCGACCGGCTTGCCGTACTTGGCCGTCTTCCACACGTTGTAGAGGAACGGCAGGATCGACAGGCCGAGCACGAACGAGCTGATGGTCGAGACCGTGTTCAGGGCGGTGAAGCCGTCGGCCGCGAGGTAGTCCGCGTAGCGCCGCGGCATGCCCTCGGCGCCCAGCCAGTGCTGGACCAGGAAGGTGCCGTGGAAGCCGACGAACAGCGTCCAGAAGGTGATCTTGCCAAGGCGCTCGTCCAGCATCTTGCCGGTGAACTTCGGCCACCAGAAGTGGAAGCCGGAGAACATCGCGAACACGACCGTCCCGAAGACGACGTAGTGGAAGTGCGCCACCACGAAGTACGAGTCCGAGACGTGGAAGTCCATCGGCGGCGAGGCCAGGATGACACCGGTCAGACCACCGAACGTGAAGGTGATCAGGAAGCCGGTCGCCCAGAGCATCGGGGTCTCGAAGCTCAGCGAGCCCTTCCACATGGTGCCGATCCAGTTGAAGAACTTCACACCGGTCGGGACCGCGATCAGGAAGGTCATGAAGGAGAAGAACGGCAGGAGCACGCCACCGGTGACGTACATGTGGTGGGCCCACACGGTCACGGACAGACCGGCGATCGAGATGGTCGCGGCGATCAGGCCCATGTAGCCGAACATCGGCTTGCGGCTGAAGACCGGGATGACCTCGGAGATGATGCCGAAGAACGGCAGCGCGATGATGTACACCTCTGGATGGCCGAAGAACCAGAAGAGGTGTTGCCACAGCAGTGATCCGCCGTTGGCGGCGTCGAAGACGTGGGCGCCGAACTTGCGGTCCGCCTCCAGGGCGAACAGCGCGGCGGCCAGGACCGGGAAGGCGAGCAGGACCAGGACACCGGTCAGCAGCACGTTCCAGGTGAAGATCGGCATGCGGAACATGGTCATGCCCGGGGCGCGCATGCAGATGATCGTGGTGATGAAGTTGACCGAGCCGAGGATAGTGCCGAAGCCGGAGAAGGCCAGACCCATGATCCACATGTCGGCGCCGACACCCGGCGAGCGGACCGCGTCCGACAGCGGGGCATAGGCGAACCAGCCGAAGTCGGCCGCGCCCTGCGGCGTGATGAAACCGGCCACCGCGATGATCGAGCCGAACAGGTACAGCCAGTAGGCGAACATGTTCAGCCGCGGGAACGCCACGTCGGGCGCGCCGATCTGCAGCGGCATGATCCAGTTCGTGAAACCGGCGAACAGCGGGGTCGCGAACATCAGCAGCATGATCGTGCCGTGCATCGTGAACGCCTGGTTGAACTGCTCGTTCGACATGAACTGCAGGCCCGGCCGGGCCAGCTCGGCACGCATGAGCAGTGCCATCACGCCGCCGATCAGGAAGAACACGAACGACGTGACGAGGTACAGCGTTCCGATCGTCTTGTGGTCGGTGGTCGTCAGCCACTTCACCACGACATTGCCGGGCTGCTTGCGCCTGACCGGCAGCTCGTTCTCGTAAGAGTCGGCCGCCGCGGCACCCTGGGGTTCGTTGAGGATGCTCACAGGTTGTTCGTCTCCCGGTTCTTCTCGTGGCTCGTCTGCGCGATGCCGGCGGGAATGTAACCGGTCTGCCCCTTCTTGACGAGGTCCTTGAGGTGCTGCTCGTACGCTGCCGGGGAGACGACCTTCACGTTGAACAGCATCCGGGAGTGGTCGACGCCGCAGAGTTCGGCGCACTTGCCCCTGAAGGTGCCCTCCTGGTTGGGAGTCACCTGGAAGGCGTTGGTGTGACCCGGGATGACGTCCTGCTTCATCAGGAACGGCAGCACCCAGAAGGAGTGGATGACGTCACGCGAGGTGAGGACGAAGCGGACCGTCTTGCCCTTGGGCAGCCACAGCGTCGGACCCGGGTTGCCGGTCTGCGGGTTCCGCGTGCCGGGCGTACCGACGTCGTAGACACCGCCGGCGTCGGCCGGGAAGTCCTTCTTGTACCGGTCCGGGATCGCGTTCAGCTGCGGATCGGTCTTGGCGTTGCCGGTGGAACCGGGAACGTTCTCGATGTAGTTGAAGCCCCAGCTCCACTGGAACCCGACCACGTTGACGGTGACGTCGGGCTTCTTGGAGAGGTCGAGGAGCTTCGACTCGTCCCGGGCCGTGAAGTAGAAGAGCACCGAGATGATGATGATCGGTACCACCGTGTACAGCGCCTCGATCGGCATGTTGTACCGGGTCTGCGGAGGTACCTCGACCTTGGTGCGGCTGCGCCGGTGGAACATGGCGCTCCACAGGATCAGGCCCCACACCAGCACGCCGACGGCGAGCGCGGCAGCCCAGGAGCCCTGCCACAGGGAGAGGATCCGCGGAGCCTCTTCCGTGGTCGGGGTGGGCATGCCAAGGCGGGGGAAGTCCTTGTATGTGCAACCGGTCGCGGTCGCCAGGACCAGGCCCGCGGTCATTGCCTGCAGCAGCTTCCGCCGCATCGGGCGCCGCGGCGAGCGGTCGGAGCCGTTGGGACTCACGTAGCGCCTTCCCGAGAGTCTCGCCCGCGCTGGTTGGCTGCGGCCTTCTCGCTGGTCGGTCGCCGCCCTGCGTCGGGCAGGGGTTTGATGTTTATGCGGACCAAACCCTACTGGACGCCTTCCGGCGGGTCGCGGGGAGGGGGGCATACGCGCGGCGGGTCGGACCGAAGGGGTGGATCGGGCCGGGTCGGGCGCCTGGCAGCACGGGGAGTCGGGGTCGCGGGCGGGTGCGGTGGTCCGTGGTTTCTCGCGCAGTTCCCCGCGCCCCTGTAATGCTCACGGACGTCTTAACGTTGCGGTGTGGCTTACTTCGACGCCGCTTCCGGCGCTCCCCTTCATCCCGTTGCCCGGCAGGCCCTGGTGGCCTCGCTCGACGAGGGGTGGGCCGATCCCGCTCGGCTCTACCGGGAAGGGCGGCGGGCCCGGATGCTGCTCGACGCGGCCCGGGAGGCCGCCGCGGAGCTGGTCGGGTGCCGGGTGGACGAACTGACGTTCACCTCCTCCGGCACCCGGGCCGTGCACAGCGGGATCGCGGGGGCGCTGGCGGGGCGACGGCGGGTCGGGCGTCACCTGATCGTGTCATCCGTCGAGCACTCTTCGGTGCTCCATTCGGCGGACGCGCACGAAGCGGACGGCGGCACGGTCACGCGGGTCGCCGTGAGCCGTACCGGCGCGGTGGCCGTCGACTCGTACGAGGGCGTCCTGCGGCCCGGCACCGCGCTCGCCTGTCTGCAGTCGGCCAACCACGAGGTGGGGACCGCGCAGCCGGTGGCGGAGGTGGCCGCGGTGTGCCGGGCGGCGGGGGTGCCGCTGCTGGTGGACGCGGCACAGTCGCTGGGGTGGGGGCCGGTCGAGGGCGACTGGTCGCTGCTGACCGCGAGCGCGCACAAGTGGGGCGGGCCGTCGGGGGTCGGGCTGCTGGTGGTCCGCAAGGGGGTGCGGTTCGCGCCGCGAGGGCCGGCGGACGAGCGGGAGTCGGGGCGGGCGCCCGGCTTCGAGAACCTTCCGGCGATCGTGTCCGCGGTGGCCTCGCTGCGGGCGGTGCGGGCGGAGGCCGCCCAGGAGGCGGCCCGGCTGCGGGAGCTGACGCGGCGGATCCGCGCGCGGGTGCCGGAGGCGGTGCCGGACGTGGAGGTGGTCGGCGATCCGGAGCGGCGGCTGCCGGGGATCGTCACCTTCTCCTGTCTCTATGTCGACGGGGAGACCCTGCTGCACGAGCTGGACCGGGCCGGCTTCTCGGTCTCGTCCGGGTCGTCCTGTACGAGCAGCACGCTGACGCCCAGCCATGTGCTGAGGGCGATGGGGGTGCTGAGTGAGGGCAACGTCCGGGTGTCGCTGCCGCCGGGCACCGCCGAGGACGACGTCGAGCGGTTCCTGTCGGTGCTGCCGGGCGTGGTGGCGGGGGTGCGGGAGAAACTCGGCGCCCCGGTGCCCGCCGCGGCCGTCGTACGACCGGACGAGGTGGTCGTCGACTCGCTCGGCAAACGCTGCCCGATCCCGGTCATCGAGCTGGCGAAGGTCATCGGGGACGTGCCGGTGGGCGGGACCGTCCGGGTCCTCTCCGACGACGAGGCGGCCCGGCTGGACATCCCGGCGTGGTGCGACATGCGCGGGCAGGAGTTCGTCGGCGAGGAGCCGGCGGACCACGGTGCGGCGTACGTGGTCCGCCGTACCGCCTGACTAGCCGAGGTGCTGCTGGACCTCGGCGGCGGCCTCGTGGCCGTAGGCCTTGGTGAAGCGGTCCATGAAGTGGGCCCGGCGCAGCTGGTACTCCTGCGTACCCACCGTCTCGATGACCAGGGTCGCCAGCATGCAGCCGACCTGGGCGGCGCGCTCCAGGGAGACGCCCCAGGCGAGGCCGGAGAGGAAGCCGGCCCGGAAGGCGTCGCCGACGCCGGTGGGGTCGGCCTTGCGCTCCTCCTCCGGGCAGCCGACCTCGACGGGGTCCTCGCCGGCCCGCTCGATGCGGACGCCCCGGGAACCGAGGGTGGTGACCCGGTGGCCGACCTTGCCGAGGATCTCCTCGTCGGTCCAGCCCGTCTTGGACTCGATGAGGCCCTTCTCGTACTCGTTGGAGAACAGGTACGTCGCCCCGTCCAGCAGTATCCGGATCTCCTCGCCGTCCATGCGGGCGATCTGCTGGGAGAAGTCGGCGGCGAACGGGATGTTCCGCGAGCGGCACTCCTCGGTGTGGCGGAGCATCCCCTCGGGGTCGTCGGCGCCGATCAGCACCAGGTCCAGGCCGCCGACGCGGTCGGCGACGGTCTTGAGCTCGATCAGCCGGGCCTCGCTCATCGCGCCGGTGTAGAAGGAGCCGATCTGGTTGTGGTCGGTGTCGGTGGTGCACACGAAGCGGGCGGTGTGCAGGGTCTCGGAGATGCGCACCGACTCGGTGTCCACGCCGTGCCGCTCCAGCCAGGCGCGGTACTCGTCGAAGTCGAAGCCGGCGGCGCCGACCAGGACGGGCCGGGTGCCGAGCTGACCCATGCCGAAGGCGATGTTCGCGCCGACGCCGCCACGGCGGACGTCGAGGTTGTCGACCAGGAAGGAGAGGGAGACCGTGTGCAGCTGGTCCGCGACCAGCTGGTCGGCGAAGCGGCCGGGGAAGGTCATGAGGTGGTCGGTGGCGATGGAGCCGGTGACTGCGATGCGCACGGCGTGGATTCTCCTGAGGGAGGGCGGTTTGACAGTTCACGCTACCCGGTCCGGTCGTCGGCGCCACCTGTTCCGGCCGAGGTGCGGGAGCGGGAAAACTACCCGATAGTAGATCTTTATCCGCTGACTTCACGTGCTTACGGTGCCGCTATGACGAACCTCAAGATCCACGCCCCCGCTCCGGCCGAGCTCGACGGCGATCTGGCGTCGCTGCGCGGTGACTGCGCGCGGATGGCTCCGCACTGGGCGGTACCGGCGCGGGACTCCGCCGTTCCGGTGCCTCCGTCGTTGATCCACGGCGTGACCGTCCCCGCGGCCTCCGCGCGGCTGCTGGACGCCATGTCGGACTACGGCGACTGATTCAGCCGGTCCGTTCGAGGGAACCGCTCGCCCACCCGCCGCGTCCCATCGCCGTCCCCCCGAGGAGGGGAGGCGGGATACGACCCAGCGAGGAGCGATGCGGTGAACACCGAGCGACCCGACAACGACGACGCGGCCGCGGGCACCGGCGGGGAAGCCTCGGCGGAGAACCGGACTCCGGAGCCCAAGGCCACTCCCGAGCGGGAGACCTCCCCCCAGCCGCCGGAAGCCGAAACCCCGGCGGCGCCCGAGCCCGAAGCCGCGTCCCGGCCCCAGCCGGATGTCTCGTCCGGGGCGCAGACCGCACCCCGGCCGGAGACCACGGCCGAACCGGAAGCCGCCGCCGAACCGGAAGCCCCGCCCGCGCCGGACCCCACGCCCGAAGCGGCGGCGAACCCGGCGCCCGAGCCGGGAACCACGCCCGAGCCCCGAACCGCCTCCCGAACGTCAGCCGCGTCCGAGGTGGCCGGCGACGAGGTTCCCCGGGACGGGGACGTCGGCGTGGCCGATGACGAACGGCCCGCCCGTCGCCGCTCCCCCGCGGTCATCGCCTCCGTCGCCGCCGCCGTACTGCTGGCCGGTGGCGGCGGGGCGTACCTCGCGGCCACCGCGACCGGCGCCCCGGGCGGCGGTGCGGGGTCCGCGGCTTCCGGCGGCACTCCCCCGCCCCTCGCCCTGGACGGTTATCCGGCGGGCTCGCAGGGCATCGCGCCGGGTGAGCCCAACCCGTACGGGGTCACGTACCGGGCCGGCGGCACCCTGCCCGACGGTCCCGGCTCGGCGCCGGTGTACCGGTCCTCCGCCGAGGTCACCAAGGACGAGGTGGCCCGGCTGGCGAAGGCGCTGGGCCTCGACGGCACGCCGGTGGCGGAGGGACGGACCTGGCGGGTCGGCTCCGGGAAGGACGGCTCGGGGCCGGTCCTCCAGGTGAGCAAGGAGGCCCCGGGCACCTGGACGTTCAGCCGGTACGCGCCCGGTACGGACAACTGCAGGAAGATCACCGTCTGCACCCACGACCCCGCCGTCCCGGCCACCGACGGGGTGAGCGAGCCGGCCGCGCGGAAGGCCGCGGCACCGGTGCTGAAGGCGGTGGGCCAGGACGACGCCAAGGTGGACGCGAGCCAGGTCATGGGCGCCCAGCGGGTGGTGAACGCCGATCCTGTGGTGGGCGGACTGCCCACCTACGGCTGGACGACCGGTCTGACCGTCGGCAAGCAGGGCGAGGTGGTCGGCGGTCACGGCCGGCTGAAGACGCCGGTGAAGGGGGACACGTACCCCGTCCTGGACGCCGGGAAGACGCTGGCCCTGATGAACGAGGCGCCCGGGACCGGCCACCGGATGGGCATCGGCGGTTGTGCCGCTCCCGTACCGCAGAAGGACCGGCTGGAGCAGCCGTGCGGGTCGGTGTCCCCGACGGCCGCGCCGACGCCGGCGCGGGAGACGGTCACCGTCCGCAAGGCGGTGTTCGGGCTGGCCGCGCACTCCGTCGACGGCAGGCAGGCGCTGGTGCCGTCCTGGCTGTTCCAGGCAGGGGGAACGGGTGACGCCTTCACGGTGACGTATCCGGCCGTCGACCCGAAGTACCTGGCGGCACCGGGCGCCGCGTCGAGCACGCCGTCGGCGGCCGAGCAGTCCGTGACGGTGACCGGCTACAGCGCCACGGACGACGACGTCACGGTGACGTTCGAGGGCGGGGTGTGCTCCGACTACAAGGCGTCGGCCGCCGAGGACTCCGGCAAGGTGACCGTCAAGGTGACCGAGACCCGCCGGACGGACAAGGTCTGCGTGATGATCGCCAAGGTCTACCACCGGACCGTGCACCTGGACCGGCCGCTCGGCAACCGGAAGCTGGTCGGCTCGAACGGCCGGCCGATCCCCGAGGAGGGACCGGAAGCACACCTGGATCGCTGAATCGCGGACACACGAAGGCGGCGGCCCGGTCGGAAGGGGCCGCCGCCTTCGTGTGGTGCGCTGCGGTGCGCCGTGTGCGCCGCGGGGCTCAGCTGAAGGAGTCGCCGCAGGCGCAGGAGCCCGTCGCGTTCGGGTTGTCGATCGTGAAGCCCTGCTTCTCGATCGTGTCGACGAAGTCGATCGTGGCGCCGCCCAGGTACGGGGCGCTCATGCGGTCGGTGACGACCTTGACACCGTCGAAGTCCTTCCCGACGTCGCCGTCGAGCGAGCGCTCGTCGAAGAAGAGCTGGTAACGCAGGCCGGAGCAGCCGCCGGGCTGGACGGCGACGCGCAGGGCGAGGTCGTCACGGCCTTCCTGGTCGAGCAGGGCCTTGACCTTCGACGCGGCGGCGTCGGTCAGGATGATGCCGTCGGTGACGGTGCTGGTCTCGTCCGATACGGACATCTACATCTCTCCCGGGTTGTACGGAGACTGCTTGCCGACGGTTGCAACCGGCGAGGCCGCGGATTCATTCCGGGCCGGGCTCTTGTCTTGTCGTTCCCTTCTCATGCTCGCACATGCGGTCAGCAGCGGAAAACGCCTCACCGGCGCCTGACCGGGATTCATGTCACACCGACGCAATGACCATCGTCAAAGTGACGTGAACCGGGTTATGATAGATAGCGTCAGTTCGACGAAAAGTAGAAAGGGTGCGTGCCGTGACCACCGCCCAGACCCCGGAGCTCGGCGTACAGCCGTCTCCGCTCGCCCTGCTGCTGCTCGGCCGTGAGGCCGACCCGAAGAGCGAGCGGGGCGTCGAGTGTCCCGGTGACCTGCCCTCGCCGTCCGACCCCGACCTGGTCGAGCGCGCCCGCGCGGCCAAGGCGAAGCTCGGCGACAAGGTCTTCGTGCTCGGCCACCACTACCAGCGTGACGAGGTCATCCAGTTCGCCGACGTCACGGGCGACTCCTTCAAGCTGGCCCGGGACGCGGCCGCGCGCCCGGAGGCCGAGTACATCGTCTTCTGCGGTGTGCACTTCATGGCCGAGTCGGCCGACATCCTCACCTCCGACGACCAGAAGGTCGTCCTGCCCGATCTCGCCGCCGGCTGCTCGATGGCCGACATGGCGACGGCCGAGCAGGTCGCGGAGTGCTGGGACGTCCTGACGGAGGCCGGCGTCGCCGAGCAGGTGGTGCCCGTGTCGTACATGAACTCCTCCGCGGACATCAAGGCGTTCACCGGCAAGCACGGCGGCACCATCTGCACGTCGTCGAACGCCAGGCGGGCCCTGGACTGGGCGTTCGGGCAGGGCGAGAAGGTGCTCTTCCTGCCCGACCAGCACCTCGGCCGCAACACCGCCGTCCGCGACATGGGCATGTCCCTGGACGACTGCGTGGTCTACAACCCGCACAAGCCGAACGGCGGGCTGACCGCCGACGAACTGCGCGCCGCCAAGATGATCTTGTGGCGCGGCCACTGCTCGGTCCACGGCCGCTTCAGCCTCGACTCGGTGAACGACGTGCGCGCCCGCATCCCCGGTGTCAACGTCCTGGTCCACCCCGAGTGCAGGCACGAGGTGGTGGCCGCGGCCGACTACGTCGGCTCGACGGAGTACATCATCAAGGCCCTGGAGGCCGCCCCGGCCGGCTCCAAGTGGGCCATCGGCACCGAGCTGAACCTGGTCCGCCGCCTGGCGAACCGTTTCGCGCCCGAGGGCAAGGAGATCGTCTTCCTCGACAGGACGGTCTGCTTCTGCTCGACCATGAACCGCATCGACCTCCCCCATCTGGTCTGGGCCCTGGAGTCGCTCGCCGAGGGCAACCTCGTCAACCGCATCCAGGTCGACAAGGAGACGGAGGCCTTCGCGAAGCTGGCACTGGAGCGGATGCTGGCGCTGCCGTAGGGCCCGGCCGCACCCCGCTTCGGGAGATGCCCCTTCCCGGCCGGAAGGGGCATCCGGGCTAACCCCCCAGCCGCACCCCCCGACTGACCGCCACCCGCAGCGCATCCTCCAGCGCCTCCGCCAACCGCACCCCGGCGAACCGCAGCTCACCGCTGCCCGCGCCCGGTTCGCCCAGCACCCCGCGCGCCAGCCCGAGCACCGCCTCGGCCCCCTCCAGTAACTCCGCCTCCACGGCATCCGCGAGCCGCGACAGCCGGCTGTCGCAGTCGTCCGTGCTGAGGTAACAAGGCAGCCCCTCAGGGCTTTTCCACGGCAGCAACCGCGGCGAAGCTCCCCTGACGTCACGCAGCATCCGCGCCTCTCCTTCCGAAACGGCCCCGTCGGAACACCCGACTCCGACATGACTACCCAGCGCGCACCGAACATCGCTGTGCGCACACAGCGCAGGTGGCCGCGGGCCGTGTTCGGCTCGGACAGGGACTCAGCGGGACGCGTGCGTCAGCTCCCCTCGAGCGGTGAGCGGCAGCCGTCAGTCCGCCCGCGGCCGCACCAGCCCCGACTCGTAGGCGATCACCACGAGCTGCGCCCGGTCCCGGGCTCCCAGCTTGGCCATGGCCCGGTTCACATGGGTCTTCACGGTCAGCGGGCTGACCTCCAGCCGCTCCGCGATCTCGTCGTTGGAGTGGCCGCCCGCGACCTGGACCAGCACCTCCCGCTCCCGCCCGGTCAGCGCCGCGAGGCGCTCCGCGCGGGCCGGGTCGTGGTCGCCCGCGTCGCCCTGGGCGAGGAAGCGGGCGATGAGGCCCTTGGTGGCCGTCGGGGAGAGCAGAGCCTCTCCCTCGGCGGCGACCCGGATGGCGTTCAGGAGTTCCTCCGGCTCGGAGCCCTTGCCCAGGAACCCGGAGGCACCGGCCCGCAACGCCTGCACCACGTAGTCGTCCACCTCGAAGGTCGTGAGGATGACGACGCGGACGTGCGCCAGCCCGGGGTCCGCGCTGATCAGCCGGGTGGCCGCCAGGCCGTCCGTGCCCGGCATGCGGATGTCCATCAGGACGACGTCGGCCTGCTGCTCGGCGCTCAGCCGTACGGCCTCCGCGCCGTCCGACGCCTCCCCAACGACCTCCATGTCCGGCTCGGAGTCGACGAGTACTCGGAAGGCGCTGCGCAGCAGTGCCTGGTCGTCGGCGAGCAGGACGCGGATGGTCACGCGGAGTCTCCCGGGGCGGCGGTGCCGGTCTTGACCGGCAGGATGGCGTGGACGCGGAAACCACCGCCGTAGCGGGGGCCGGTGGTGAGGGTGCCGCGCAGGGCGCTGACGCGCTCACGCATGCCCAGCAGGCCGTGGCCGCCGCCCGGGACGGCGGGCGCGTCCTCGGCGGGGTGGCCGTCGTCGAGGACGGTGACCTCGATGTTCGGCCCGACGCGGACGACGCTGACCTCGGCCTTGGCGTCCGGGCCCGCGTGCTTCTGCACGTTGGTGAGGGCTTCCTGGATGATGCGGTAGGCGGCCAGGTCGACGGCGGCGGGAAGTTCGGTGTCCTGGTCGGCGCGGGCGACCTCGACCCGGAGGCCGGCGTTGCGGAAGGTGTCGGCGAGGTCCTCGAGGCAGCTGAGACCGGGGGCGGGCTCGGTGGGGGCCTTCGGGTCGTCGGACTGGCGGAGCAGGCCGACGGTGGCGCGGAGTTCGTCGAGCGCGGAGCGGCTGGCCTCGCGAACGTGGGACAGGGCCTCCTTGGCCTGGTCGGGGCGCTTGTCCATGACGTGGGCGGCGACTCCGGCCTGGACGTTGACCAGGGCGATGTGGTGGGCGACGACGTCGTGCAGGTCGCGGGCGATGCGCAGGCGTTCCTCGGCGACCCGGCGGCGGGCCTCCTCCTCGCGGGTGCGTTCGGCGCGTTCGGCGCGTTCGCGGATGGCCTGGACGACCGCGCGGCGGCTGCGGACGGCGTCCCCGGCGGTGGCGCCGATGCCGGTCCAAGCGAGGATGGCGAGGTTCTCCTGGGCGTACCAGGGCAGGGGGCCGGCGAGCATGGCGGCGCCGGTGAGCACGGTCATGGTGAGCAGGCCCGCACGCCAGGTGGTGGCGCGGTCGGTGGTCGAGGCGACGGTGTAGAGGGCGACCACGGCGGACATCGCGACCGGGGCGCGGGGGTCGCCGGTGACGCACTCGATCAGGGAGACGGTGCCGGTGACCGCGAGGACCGTCTTGGGGTCGCTGCGGCGGAAGACAAGGGCCGCGGCGCCGATCGTGATGAGCAGCAGGCTGAGCGGATCGGGGCTGCGGACGCCCCAGGCGACGTCGTTCTCGCCCTGGGGCACCACGAAGGACCCCACCACCATGCAGATCAGCACGCCGGCCGCCAGTGCCGCGTCCAGCGCGAGGGGGTGCGCCTGGAGTCGGCGTCTGGCGCGGTCGAGGGTGCTCACGGATGAACAGTACGTTCCTGGGTGTTCCGCCCCCGGGCCCCGTCGTCAGCCCGGGATGAGGCCCTCGTCGCTCAGCAGTTCCCGGACCTCCTCCAGTGTCGCGTCGGGTGACGGGAGGATGAGGTCGGAGGGGTCCAGAGAGTCGTCGGGGACCGGCTCGCCGAGGGCGCGGACCTTGGCGAGGAGGGCGTGGAGGGTGCGGCGGAAGCCGGGGCCGTCGCCGTTGTCCATCTCGGCCAGCAGCTCGTCGTCGAGCGTGTCGAGTTCGGCGAGGTGGCTGTCCGCCAGCCTCACCTGCCCCTCCCCCATGATCCGTACGATCATGTCGGCCATGTCGCCCTCCAGGCTGTGGCTCTCGGCGCTCGGGCTACTGCTTGTCGAAGCGCGGGGTGTCCTGCGGCTGCTGCTGGGACTGCACCTGGCCGGTGCCGCCCTCGATCGCCTGCTGGGGCGTGCCTCCGGCCAGCTCGGCCTTCATGCGCTGCAGTTCCAGCTCTACATCCGTACCACCGGACAGCCGGTCCAGCTCGGCCGCGATGTCGTCCTTGGCCATGCCGGTGGGGTCGTCCAGGGCACCGGAGGCGAGCAGCTCGTCGATGGCGCCGGCCCGGGCCTGCAGCTGCTGCGTCTTGTCCTCGGCGCGCTGGATGGCCAGGCCGACGTCGCCCATCTCCTCGGAGATGCCGGAGAAGGCCTCGCCGATGCGGGTCTGCGCCTGGGCCGCGGTGTAGGTGGCCTTGATGGTCTCCTTCTTCGTCCGGAAGGCGTCGACCTTGGCCTGCAGCCGCTGGGCCGCGAGGGTGAGCTTCTCCTCCTCGCCCTGGAGGGTCGAGTGCTGCGTCTCCAGGTCCGTCACCTGCTGCTGGAGCGCGGCGCGGCGGGAGAGCGCCTCGCGGGCCAGGTCCTCGCGGCCGAGCGCGAGCGCCTTGCGGCCCTGGTCCTCCAACTTGGTGGACTGCTGCCGGAGCTGGTTGAGCTGGAGCTCCAGTCGCTTGCGGGAGGTGGCCACGTCGGCGACGCCGCGGCGGACCTTCTGCAGCAGCTCCAGCTGCTTCTGGTACGAGTAATCGAGGGTCTCGCGCGGGTCCTCGGCCCGGTCAAGGGCCTTGTTCGCCTTCGCGCGGAAGATCATCCCCATACGCTTCATGACACCGCTCATGGGCTTCGCGCGCCCCCTTCTGACGGACTCCAGCTCACAGATCCTGCGACAGAACCCACAGTACGGGCCCTGCATCCATTACCGCACTGTTCGGGGAAGGATGCGCTCATCCCCAAGGACGACTGCGTACGGCTCCGCTCCGGCGTAGGGAGTAGGTGGCCCCCCGGGGTGGCCGGGCGGTGGCTCCCGGCCGAACCGTCCGCGACGTCCGCGACGTCCCCTCTGCTCCCTCTGTCTCCTCTGTCCCCCTACAGGACGACTGGCGTTGCCGGATCGTTCCCCACGGGGCTGGGGTCCATGCGCCGCGACCCCGTACCCTTGGGTTTTGTGTTCCGTAGCCGTGCCAAGGAAGAGAAGGCCCCCACCGACAAGGTGGCGGTGACCGACTCCAAGCAGCCCCGAGACCCGCAGGCCCCCAAGGGCAGGCCCACGCCCAAGCGCAGTGAGGCCCAGTCCCAGCGCCGCAGCGTCGCCAGCACTCCGACGAACCGGAAGGACGCCGCCAAGCGGCAGCGCGAGGAGCGCCGCGTCCAGCTGGAGCGGCAGCGGCAGGCGCTGGCGAGCGGCGACGAGCGGTATCTGCCGGCCCGTGACAAGGGTCCGGTCCGCAAGTTCGCGCGCGAGTGGGTCGACTCCCGGTTCAACGTGGCGGAGTTCTTCCTGCCGATGGCCGTGGTCATCCTGGTGCTGAGCGTGGTGCGGGTGCCCGTGCTGCAGACCGTCGCGCTGCTGCTGTGGCTGATCGTGATCGTCCTGATCGTGCTGGACTCGGTTCTCAGCGGCTTCCGGCTCAAGAAGCGGCTGGCCGAGCGCTTCCCGGAGCAGAACCGGAAGGGCGCGGTGGCCTACGGCCTCATGCGCTCCCTCCAGATGCGCCGGCTCCGGCTGCCGAAGCCTCAGGTCAAGCGCGGAGAGCGGCCCTGAGCACGGACGCTTTCCAGGGGGGTGCGGCGGAGGCCTGGCTCAGCAGGCTGGGCGGCCTGCGGGACGTCGTACGACAGGAGCTGGTGGCCCGGCAGCTCGACGAGCAGATAGCCGGGCGGTTCCCGGTCGGGCAGCGGCTGCGGGTGCTCGACGTGGGAATGGGCCAGGGCACGCAGGCGCTGCGACTGGTCCGGGCCGGGCATCAGGTGACCGGCATCGAGCGGGACGCCACGATGATCGCGGCGGCGCGCGAGGCGCTCTCCGGTGAGCCCGAGGGGATCCGCGAGCGGATGCGGATCGTCCAGGGCGACGGCCGGGACACGGGGGTGCACTTCCTGCCGGGCAGCTTCGACGTGGTGCTGTGCCACGGGGTGCTGATGTACGTGGAGGAGCCCGATCCGCTGCTGGCCGGGCTGGCCCGGATGCTCGCTCCGGGCGGGCTGCTGTCACTGCTGGTGCGCAACGGCGACGCGCTGGCCGTGCGGCCGGGGCTGTCCGGGGACTGGGCGGGGGCGCTGGCCGCGTTCGACAGCACCTCCTACCACAACCGGCTCGGCCTCGACGTCCGGGCGGACCGGCTCGCCACGCTGACGGCCACGCTCGCCGGGATCGGCGCGCCGCTGCACGTCTGGTACGGGGTGCGGGTCTTCACGGACACGGCGGCGGACGACGCGGAGATCCCGGCCGAACTGGACACCCTGCTGGCCGCCGAGGAACGGGCGGGCCGGACGGACCCCTACCGGGGGGTCGCGGCGCTGCTGCACCTGTGCGGAGTCCGGGGCTGAGAGCCCCCGCCCCGCGATACGACCGGCCCGGACCGGCACCCCCGGCTGCGGAGACGCGACCACCAAGCACGCCGAGCCACCGGAACCCGCCACCGGGCATCGCACCGCCGCCCCACCCATGCGGAGTGCGGGGGCGCGGCCGGCAAGGGGCGGGAAGGTCCTCGTGGCCGGGTCGTCGGGGTCCGCTCCGGGGCCGGGGCGGGTTCACGTTCGGATGAGTCCGGCGGGCCGGGTGATCGTCCGGTGGGGAGACTCGGGGGCATGGATGCCTCCCGTGTGCCCGTCCTGCGGACCGTCGCTCCCCTCGTGGCCTTCGCGTGTGGCGCGGCGCTCGTCTCCGGGTGTTCCGGCGCGGAGCCGTCGGCCGGGCAGGCGCGGGCGGCGACGCGGGCCGCCCTGCCCCTGCCGGGGGCCGACCTGCAGAGCGCGTATCTGAAGGTGATCAGGGACGTCCTGCCGTCGGTGGTGCAGATCCAGGCCGGCGACACCCTCGGCTCCGGGGTCGTCTACGACGGCAAGGGACACATCGTCACCAACGCGCACGTGGTCGGGGACCGGAGAACCTTCGGGGTGACCACCGCCAGCAGCGAGGACCCGCTCACCGCGACGCTGGTGTACTCCTATCCCGAGCAGGACCTGGCCGTCCTCAGGCTGGACAGGGTCCCGGCGGGGCTGAAGGCGGCCCGGTTCGGGGACTCCGAGAAGGTGCAGGTCGGGCAGATCGTCCTCGCCATGGGCTCACCGCTCGGGCTGTCGTCCAGCGTGACGCAGGGCATCGTGTCGGCGACCGGACGGACCGTCAGCGAGAGCCGGGACGGCGGCGGAACGGGCGCCACGATCGCGAACATGGTGCAGACGTCCGCGGCCATCAACCCGGGCAACAGCGGCGGGGCTCTGGTCGGTCTCGACGGGCAGGTCATCGGCATTCCGACGCTCGCCGCCGCCGACCCCGAACTCGGGGGCAGCGCGGCGCCCGGGATCGGGTTCGCGATCCCCGCCTCGATGGTGCGGACGGTGGCCGGCCAGATCATCGCGCACGGCAGGGTGACCGACTCCGGCCGGGCCGCGCTCGGCATCACCGGGCGGACCTTCGTCGACGAGTCGTTCCGGCCCGCCGGGGTCGCCGTGGTCGACGTCAAGGCCGGCAGCGCGGCCGACAAGGCGGGCATCAGGCCCGGCGACGTCGTCACCGGGCTGGGCGGCACCGACATCACCACGGTCACCTCGCTGTCCGAGGCGCTGGCGGCGGACCGGCCGGGCCGGCGGACGACGGTGACCTTCACCCGCGACGGCGTCACGCGGACGGTGGACGTGACGTTGGGCGAGCAGTGAGGACGGGCGGGCGGTGAGGAGGGGCGGGCGAGCAGCCGTCACAGGGCACTCGCCCCGCCCCGGACGGTCAGGACTCGTCGGTGTGCAGGCTCATCGGCCCGTAGATCTCCGTGTTGTCCTCGAACAGCCGCACCTGGTCGACGCCGCCCTCCAGCAGGGCCTTGTAGTGCTCCCCGAGCCAGGATTCGGCATCCCCCTGCGTGGTGAAGTCCTCGGGCTGGACCGCGGGCTGGACCTCCGTCCCGTCGGCCTTCTCGAACCGCCACGTCCAAGCCACCATGTACGCCTCCCTGGTGCGACCACGTGCAGAGCGAAAGCCGGATCTTGGTCCGGCTCCTGCACCGAGCCTAGCCGGACGCGCAAGACCCGCGGCGACAAGCGAAAATCAGGTCCGTGGAACTGACTCTGCTCGGCACCGGTGCCCCCGCGGGACTGCCCCGCCCCGACTGTCCCTGTGCGGCCTGCGCCACCGCGCTCGGCCCGGACGCGCGGGCGGCCACCGCGCTGCTCGTGGACGGGGTGCTGCTGCTCGACCTGACGCCGGGCGCGGCGTTCGCGGCGGCGCGGGCCGGTCGTTCGCTGGGCGGAGTGCGGCAGGTGGTGCTGTCGCATCCGCACGACGGGCCGGCGGTCGAGGTGCCGGCCGGGCTGCCGCAGCCCGTACGGGTGCCGGACGGGCGGGAGTTGACGCTGCTGACGGGACATCGGGTGCGGGCGCTGGCGATGGACGCGGGCGGCACCGGGTACGCGGTGACCGGGCCGGACGGGCAGCGGCTGCTGTACCTGCCGCCGGGCGGCGCGCCCGCCGGGCTGGAGAGCGGGGCGGCGCAGGGCGCGGCGTACGACATGGTGCTCACCGACGTGGTGGGGCGGCCGGACGCGCTGGCCAGGCTGCGCGCGGTGGGCGCGGTGGGGCCGACCACGGATGTCGTCGCCGTCCACCTCGACCACCACGTGTCGCCGGGGGCGGAGGTGCGACGACGGCTGGCGGCGGCGGGGGCGCGGGCGGTGCCGGACGGGACGACGCTGGTGGTGGGAATGTACGAGCACGTGCCCGACGTGCCGCGGCGGACGCTGGTGCTCGGGGGTGCGCGGTCGGGGAAGTCGGTGGAGGCCGAGCGGCGGCTCGAGGCCTTTCCCGGTGTGCTGTACGTGGCGACGGGCGGGTCGCGCAACGGGGACACGGAGTGGGCGGCGCGGGTGGCGGTGCACCAGGAGCGGCGGCCGGGTTCGTGGCGTACGGCGGAGACGTGCGACCTCGTGCCGTTGCTCGCGGAGGACGGGCCGCCGGTGCTGATCGACTGTCTGTCGTTGTGGCTGACGGACGCGATGGACTCCGTCGGCGCGTGGGACGACGCGGAGTGGGCGTCCGGCGGGGAGCGGGCCTTGCGGACGCGGGTGCGAGAGCTGGCCGCGGCGGTGCGGGCGGCCCGGCGGACCGTGGTCGCGGTGTCGAACGAGGTGGGGTCGGGGATCGTGCCGGCGACGTCCTCCGGACGGCGGTACCGCGATGAACTGGGGCGGCTGAACGCGGCGTTCGCGGCCGAGTGCGAACAGGTGGTGCTGGTGGTGGCGGGGCAGGCGGTGGTGCTGCGGGGCTGAGCCCGGCCGACACCAGCCGGCCCGTCAGTCGTCAGCCGGCCCGTCAGGCGTCAGCCGGCCCGTCAGTCGTCAGCCGGTCCGTCCGGGCGTTCCTTGCGGGCGATGAGGCGGTAGGTGTTGGAGAAGCGGGTGCGGCGCAGGAGCGGGGCCAGGGTGTGGTCCAGGAGGGCCGCCACGTCGACGAGGGGGCTGGTGGCTCCGAGGAGGGCCGCGCGGAGCGTCTGCCGGAGTGCGCTCGGCGGGGTCGTCCGCCACGGGGCGTCCGGGGCCGGGAAGGCATGGCTCAGGGCCAGGGCCAGGGCCGCCGAGAGGTCGTGCGGGATGTGCGGGGCCCTGCGGTCCGTGCGCAGCACCGTGCAGCCGCGGGCCTCCAGTTCCGCCCGGAGGTTGGCCGGCGGCATCAGGTGGAGGTGGCGGGGCTGGCCCTGGGGCAGCCACCACTTGCCCAGGAGGACGGCGAAGTGGCTGCGCGGGTCGGCCATCTCCACGAGCAGATGCCCGCCGGGGCGCAACGCGGCGAGCGCGGCGTGGAGTTCGGCCCGCGGGTCGGGGGTGTGCTCCAGGTGGTGGAACATGCTGACGACGTCGTAGCGGGAGCGCAGGCGGGCCAGGACGCCGGGCGTGGTGAGCTGGCCGCGGTGGGCCTCGTCGATCCAGCCGGCCCGGCGGGCCTCCTCGACGCGGCCGGTGGTGCCGACCGCGTCGAAGGCGGTGTACGGGAAGAGTTCCCGCGCGGTGCGCGGGAAGTGGGCGCGGCCGGTGCCGACGTCCAGCCAGCTTTCCGGTTCGGGCTCCAGGGCCAGGATCGCCCGGGCCGCGTGCCGGTGGCGCCGGCGGCCGGAGCCGGCGGCGAGGAGGCGTTCCGCGAAGTCCTCCAGGTGCCCGTCGTGGATGTCCCCGTGGTGGAAGGCGAGCCCCTCGGCGGTGAGCGGGGGGTTCTGGAAGGCGTGCTCGCAGTCACGGCACTGGTCGAGGACGAACGTGCCCGGTTTGCGCTGGAGCAGGTCGGGTCCGCGCAGCCGGGTGCGCAGTCGGCTGGAGCCGCACCAGGGGCAGTCGTCGCGGCGCGGCCCGGTGAACCGGTCGGTGCCCAGGGAGAGTTCGGCGGCGTACAGGGCCCGGCGCCGTTCGACGGCGGCCAGGACGGGGGGCGAGGGCGGCATGGACGACTCCCTGTGCGACATTACGCTGCAAAGCGGAACGTATGGGATGCCGATCTTGGGTGCAAAGACATCGCGGGGACGTGGTGACGATGTGGCGCGGAACCGTTGGATCGCTGCCGGTACTGTTCGGCGAATGAGCTCGCTTAATCTCGACGACTTCACCGATCTGATCGAGCGTCCGGACGGGGGCGTGCGCCGTGACGCAGAGGCCCGCCGAGAACGCCGGATCGTGCCGCCCGGGTCGCTGGGCCGGCTCGACGATCTGGGTGAGTGGCTGGCCGCCGCACAGGGCGCCGTACCGGTGCGGCCGGTCGAACACCCACGGATCGTGCTCTTCGCCGGCGACCACGGCATCGCCGCACTGGGCGTCTCGGCCCGACCCGCGGGCACGGCCGACCGGCTGGTGCGGGCGGTCCTGGAGGGCGCCAGCCCGGTGGCGGTGCTCGCGCGCCGGCTGGACGTGCCGGTGCGGGTGGTGGACATGGCGCTGGACTGCGACCCGGAGTCGCTGCCGGCGGAGGTCGTACGGCACCGGGTGCGGCGCGGCAGCGGACGTATCGACATCGAGGACGCGCTGACCCCGGAGGAGGCCGAGGCGGCCTTCCGGGCGGGCGTCGCCGTGGCCGACGAGGAGGCCGACTCGGGTACGGATCTGGTGGTGCTCGGCGATGTGAGCGTCGGCGGGACCACGGCGGCCTCCGTGCTGGTGGCCGCGCTGTGCGGGACGGACGCGTCGGTGGTGACCGGGCGGGGCGGCCGGGCGATCGACGACCTGGCGTGGATGCGCAAGTGCGCCGCGATCCGGGACGCGTTGCGGCGGGCGCGGCCGGTGCTCGGGGACCAGTTGGAGCTGCTGGCGACCGTCGGCGGGGCCGACCTCGCGGCGATGACCGGGTTCCTGTTGCAGGCCGCGGTGCGCAAGCTGCCGGTGATCCTGGACGGGGTCGTGGCGTCCGCCTGCGCGCTGGTCGGGCAGCGGGTGGCGTTCCGGGCGCCGGACTGGTGGCTGGCCGGGCACGACAGCGGGGAGCCGGGGCAGGCCAAGGCGCTGGACCGGATGGCCCTGGAGCCGCTGCTCGGGCAGCGGGTGACCGTCGGCGAGGGGACCGGGGCGCTGCTCGCCCTGCCGCTGGTGCAGGCGGCGGCCGCGCTGGCGGCGGAGCTGCCCGAACGGGAGCCGGAGGAGACGCCCGGGGAGACGCCGGCGGAGAAGCCCGGGGAGGAGCCGGCGAAGGAAGCGTCCGGGGAGCTGTCCGGGGAGTTGTCCGGGGATTGACCGCCGGCGGGGGCGGTACGGCCGTAAAGGCATGGTTCGCCGGAGCGGAGCCATATGATCCCCCGTTATGGGAGATGCCCGAATTGCCGTGGACCAGGAAGCCGCCAGGGACCGGCCGGACGGGAACGGGCGGCGGTCCACCGGGGCGTCCCGGCGGGCCGCCGCCCTCGCCGTCTGGTACCTGCGCGCCGTCGCCTTCATCAACTTCCTCAGCGCCGTGTGGGTCTCCCTGGGCCAGGACGTGCGGCGCCACAACCAGGAGAACTTCTTCACGCCGTACCTGTTGACGGCCGGTTTCGCCTCGGGTGTGTTCACGACGTTCCTGGCCATCACCATGCGGCGCCGCAAGCGGGCCGCGTGGATCCTGAACCTGGTGCTCAGCGGCCTGTTCCTGGCCCTGTTCGCGTTCGCCATGGCGTTCCCGGAGATCCAGCGGTACGCGCAGAACTGGGTCTCCCTGGTCCTCACGGCCGCCTTCGTCGGCGCGCTGCTGGTGGGACGCCGGGAGTTCTACGCCAAGGGCGACCGCTCCAACCCCAGGCTCGCCGTCCTGGTCGCCGTCGGCGGCGGGCTCGTCGCCTCACTGCTGGCCGCGCTGCTGGTCACGGTCACCAACCAGGCCCCGGACGCCGCCCGGTCGACGTTCCCGCAGCGCTGGCACTACGGGACGCTGCGGCTGGTCTCGGTCGCCGCCGACGAGACGCGGTTCCCGGGCATCTCCTCCCCGAACTGGGTCAACGTCGCCGTCAACGTGATGAGCACGGGCCTGGTGCTGGCCGTGTTCTACGCCGCGTTCCGCTCCCGGCGCGCCGTCGACCCGATCACCGAGGACGACGAGAAGCGGCTGCGGGCGCTGCTGGACAGACACGGCGAGCGGGACTCGCTCGGCTACTTCGCGCTGCGCCGGGAGAAGAGCGTGGTGTGGTCGCCGACCGGGAAGGCGGCGGTGGCCTACCGGGTGGTGGGCGGGGTGTCGCTGGCCTCCGGGGATCCGATCGGCGATCCGGAGGCGTGGCCGGGCGCGATCGTGCCGTGGCTGGACCGGGCGCGGGAGCACGGCTGGATCCCGGCCGTGATGGGCACGAGCGAGGAGGCGGGCACCGTGTACGCGCGGCACGGGCTGGACGCGCTGGAGCTCGGTGACGAGGCGGTCGTGGAGGTCGCCGACTTCACGCTGGAGGGGCGGGCCATGCGGACCGTCCGGCAGGCGTACAACCGGGTGAGGCGGGCCGGGTACGCGGTGCGCATCCGGCGGCACGCGGACATCCCGGCCGCGCGGATGGCGTACCTCGTGCAGCGGGCGGACGACTGGCGCGACGGGGCCACCGAGCGGGGGTTCAGCATGGCGCTGGGCCGGCTCGGGGACCCGCGGGACGGGCAGTGCGTGATGCTCGAGTGCACGGACGCGCGGGGCGAGCTGCGGGCGCTGCTGTCCTTCGTGCCCTGGGGGCCGCACGGGCTGTCCCTCGACCTCATGCGCCGTGACCGGGACTCCGACAACGGGCTGATGGAGTTCATGGTCATCGAGCTGCTGCGGCGGGCCGCCGAGATCGGGATCACTCAGGTCTCGCTCAACTTCGCCATGTTCCGTTCCGTCTTCGAACGCGGTGCGCGCCTCGGCGCCGGGCCGGTGCTGAGGCTGTGGCGGTCGCTGCTCAGTTTCTTCTCGCGCTGGTGGCAGATCGAGTCGCTGTACCGCGCCAACGCCAAGTACCGGCCCATCTGGGAGCCCAGGTTCCTGCTCTTCGAGAAGAGCGCGGACCTGCCACGCATCGGCCTCGCCTCCGCGCGGGCGGAGGGGTTCCTGGAAGCGCCGGGGCTGCCGAAGTGGCTGCATCGCAGACACCTGGAGACGCGCGGATGACTCCGCTCGCCCGCTGGGCCCGCGCCGAATGGGGGCCGTTGTACGGCACCGTGCGCGGGTCGCTGCGGGAGCGGCGGCTGCGGGCGGTCCCGATGACGGCCGGGGCGGTGTGCCTGACGGCGGTGGTGCAGCTCGTGCAGAACCAGTCCTGGGGTTACCGGCCGGTGCAGGCGATGGGGGCCGTACGGGCCGCGGACCCGCTGTGGCTGGCGCTGCTGCGGACCCCGCTGTCCCTGTTCGTGCCGGCGCTGGACCTGCCGGTGTGGGGCGCGCTCGTCCAGATCCTGTGCGTGTCGGGCCTCGCCGAGGTCTGTCTGGGCCGCCGGCGGACGCTGGCCGTCGCGTACCTGGCCACGCTGGCCGGCACCCTGTACGCGCGCGTCGGCATCGCCCTGGGTCCGCACCACCTGCTGGGGTTGCCGGGAACGGATGCCCAGGTCGTCGACACCGGCCCGTCCGCGGCCGTGGTGGGGCTCGCCGTGTACCTGGGCCGGCGGTACGGCGCCCACGTCACGGCGGGCGGCGTGGCCGCCGCGATACTGGCCGAGGCCCTGCTCAAGGAGAACCTCGCGGGCAAGGAACACCTGGCGGCCCTGGCGGTGGTCGCCCTGCTGTGCGCGGCGGAGGCGGCACTCGGCCGCCGCCCGCCCGCGCCCGCCGGCAGGGCCGCGGACGACCCCGCGCGGGGCGCGGGGCGCGGCGCGGCCGGCCTCCACGCACCCGCGTCCGGCCGTGCTCGTCAGGGCCCCCGCTGATCCCCGGCCCGCGTGACCCGGGGAACATCCGGCCGGCCGCCGATCCAGTCCTGGACGGCCAGGCCCACCCGCAGCCACCGGCGGTCGTGACGGTAGGCCCGCAGCCAGGACCGGGCGCGGGCGCGGGCGCGGCGGCGGTAGAAGCGCCGGGCCCAGTAGGAGCAGGGCAGAGCCAGCCGCACCGCGCCGACCAGGGCGACGACGGGGACGACGATGCCGAAGACCGCGGTGCGGAGCTTGCCCTTGGTCAAGGCGACGAGGGAGAGGACGAAGTTGCCGGAGACGGTGGCGATGACGGTGCCGCGGCCCTGGAGTTCGCCCTGTGAGAGGTCGTTCACGCCGAACGGGGAGAAACCGGCGAGGACCAGGCCGACCAGGGCGGCGGTGAGGATGACGACCTCGACGCTCCTGCGGCCGTCCTCGGTCCAGTAGACGTCGTGGAGGTGCAGGATCAGCGCGAACTCGTCCAGGACGAGCCCCGCGCCGATGCCGAAGACGACCGCGAAGAAGCCCGCGCCGAAGCCGTGCCGGACGCTGGCGACGACCCCGAAGCCACCGACGACCATGAGGACGACACCGGGCACCACGTGGTGGATGTGCAGCCCGCCGGCTCCGGTGACGTTGCCGAACGGCCCCTTGCCCGCCCGGATCATGCGGGTGATCGCGCGGGTGACCAGGAAGGTGAGGACGAAGGCGGCGAGGGCGAGGAGCAGCGGGAGCTTGCCCGGCTCGCCGATGTTCCGCCACCACCAATGTCCCATATGCGCACTTTAATGGCGGGGGCCGCACGGGTCCGCATGGCCGCCCGGTAACCTGCGCCGGTGCCCGAGCCCACTGCCCCCTCCTCCCCCGCGCCCTGGCCGGACGGCCTGCGCTTCGCCTTCGGCACCCTCACCGTCCTGCCCGTCCGGGTCACCCGCTGGGACCGGGCGGCGGCCCGCGGCGGCATGCTGTGCGCCCCACTGGCCGGCCTGGTGGTCGGCGTGTGCGCGGCCGCGCTCGGCGTGCCGCTGCTCCTCCTCGGCGCCGGCCCCCTGCTCGCCGCCGTCGCCACCGTCGCCGTACCCGCCGCGCTCACCCGGGGCCTGCACCTGGACGGGCTGGCCGACACCGCGGACGGGCTGGGCAGCGGCAAGCCCGCCGAGGACGCGCTGCGGATCATGAAGCAGTCGGACATCGGGCCGTTCGGTGTGCTCACGCTGGTCCTCGTGCTCCTGGCCCAGGTGGCCGCGCTGGCCCAGGCGTACGGCGGCTCCTGGGCCCGGGGCGCGCTCGCGGCGG